>NZ_JBPTTK010000010.1:0-150095 GCF_053290175.1 Enterobacter sp. 186315
GAGCAGTTGACTTTTAATCAATTGGTCGCAGGTTCGAATCCTGCACGACCCACCAATGTAAAAAGGCGCCCTAAAGGCGCTTTTTTGCTATCTGCGATATGGATGATTCGAACCTGCGGCAGGTTCGAGCCGAACGCAATGAGGCAGCGGAGCCGTTTACGGCGACGACCCGAAGGGCGAGCGAAGCGAGTCATCCTGCACGACCCACCAATGTAAAAAAGCGCCCTAAAGGCGCTTTTTTGCTATCTGCGATATGCCACCTGGTAATCCCTCCTTTTAGCCTCAAGCTCTCGCGCGAAATGCCGATATCCCTTATTTATGGCGAAAAGGATCTCAAAATGACAACCCTCAAGGCAGTATCGCTGTCGGCGCTGGAAATCGGCAGCACCGATAGTAGCTCTGGCGGAAACGACCTGGCCTCGCAAATCACCCGTCTGACAAAACAAATCACCAAAGTCACCCAGCAGTTAAAAGAGGTGGGGTTGAGCGATGGCTCCGTAGAAGAAAAACAGAAGCAGCAAGAGATGCTGGAATCACAGCTGGCAATGTTGCAGGCGCAGCTCGCTCAGCTTCAGCGCCAGCAGGCGGAAGAGTCAGCCCCTAAAGCAAGCCCGGTGCAGCAGGCGGTTGAAGAAGGGGTTAACAAACCTTCCAAAGACCATCAAATTGATATCTACATCTGATTATCGGTTGGGGTAAACAGTGGGTCGCGTATGCGCGCTGCGCTTAGTTTCTCGGCCTGCATACGCACCACTTCCCAGATGGCGAGCGCCGCACCGGAGATAGAGCGATTTTTTCGTCTTACCAGCATCAGCTTACGCTCGATCGGCGGCGTAAAGCGTTTCACCACCAGGCGACTGCCCTGCGGCAACGGCAGCGCCAGTGCGGGTAGCACGCTGATCCCTATCCCCGCTTCAACCATCGGGAATAGCGTGGCCGGATGACCGATTTCCTGAACGATCTTCGCATTAACGCCCTGAGCAGCCAGCGCCGCATCAATCAGCGGACGGCTGCCGGAGGCATAATCCTGTAAGACAAGATTTGCCCCCTCCAGCGCCTGCCAGCTCACCTGCGGTAACGCCGCCAGCGGGGAGTCCTCCCGGCACAGCAGTAAAAATGGCTCTGAAAGCACCACTTCGCTTTCCAGATTGCTCACCGGGCCGGGATCGATAACAATGCCGAAATCCACTTCACCCTGACGGATACTCTCCAGCACCCACTGCTGCGGCCTGTCGTGAAGGACAAAATCGATATCCGGGTAGCGCGCGTTACTTTGAGCAATGCACTGGGGGATCAGATGCGCGGATATCGTCTGGCTTGCCGCCACCCTGACGGTACCCGAAAGCTGCTGCCCAAGGCGCCCGACGTCGCGCAGCGTGCTGTTTAGTTCATCCAGAATTCTCTCCAGCCGCGACGCCAGCTGCTGGCCCGCGTCGGTGAGCACCACCTCGCGCGTGGTTCTGTCAAGCAATCGCACGCCGGTCTGGATCTCCAGCTCCTTAACGCTGTGGCTGACCGCCGACTGGCTGAGGCCGATGATCTCCCCTGCCCGGCTGAAGCTCCGGGCATGTGCAACGGTGACAAAGACCCGAAGCTGACGCAGTGAATAATTCATCTGTTTTACTCATGAATAGATGCAATAAATCAATTTTATTTCTCAAACGGAAAAAAGCACAATAGCCATATCTCTTTAAGGAGCCCCTATGAAACTCTTCCGTATTCTCGATCCGTTCACGCTTACGTTAATTACCGTCGTTCTGCTGGCCTCGTTTTTCCCGGCGCGCGGCAGTTTCGTTCCTTTCTTTGAAGGGCTGACCACCGCGGCCATCGCACTGCTGTTCTTTATGCACGGTGCCAAGCTCTCGCGGGAAGCGATTATCGCAGGCGGTAGCCACTGGCGGCTGCATCTGTGGGTAATGTGCAGCACCTTTATCTTGTTCCCCATCCTCGGCGTGCTGTTTGCCTGGTGGGCGCCGGTCAATGTGGATCCTGCCATCTATACCGGGTTCCTTTATCTGTGCATTCTTCCGGCCACCGTGCAGTCTGCCATCGCCTTTACGTCGCTTGCGGGCGGTAACGTGGCGGCGGCGGTCTGTTCTGCCTCGGCATCCAGTCTGCTCGGTATTTTTGTCTCTCCGCTGCTGGTCGGGCTGCTGATGAACATGCACGGCGCGGAAGGCAACCTTGAGCAGGTCGGTAAAATCTGTTTGCAGCTGCTGTTGCCGTTCGTGCTTGGGCACCTTTCTCGTCCGTGGACCGGGGCGTTTGTGGCGAAGCACAAGAAGTGGATCTCGAAAACGGACCAGACGTCAATTTTGCTGGTGGTTTACTCTGCCTTTAGCGAAGCCGTTGTGAACGGCATCTGGCACAAGGTTGGCGTGGGGTCACTGCTGTTTATCGCAATTGTGAGTATCGTTCTGCTGGCGATCGTAATTGCGGTGAATGTCTTTGTGGCGCGCAAATGCGGCTTTAACAAAGCGGATGAGATCACCATTGTCTTCTGCGGTTCGAAAAAGAGCCTGGCGAACGGTATCCCGATGGCAAACATTCTGTTCCCGACGTCTGTGATTGGGATGATGGTGCTGCCGCTGATGATTTTCCATCAGATCCAGCTGATGGTCTGCGCGGTGCTGGCACGTCGTTACAAAGCCCAGACCGAAAAGCTGGCGCAGGAAGAGACCCGCGCCGCAAAAGCTTAAGGACGTTTCAGGGGCTGAACCAGCTGGGTCAGCCCTTCTGTTTTAATCAGCAGCGTGATAGCCATTAGCTCGCCAAGCCGCCCGGCAGGAAATTCATCCTTACGGGCGAACCACAGCAGGTACTCCTCCGGCACATCAATCAACCTGCGGCCTTTGTACTTGCCGAACGGCATCTCGGTATTGGCAATTTCAACGAGCTGTTCTTTTTCCACGTTACTCTCCCAGCAGGCGCAGCATTTCCGCTTCGTCGATGACCTCGATTCCCAGCTCCTGCGCTTTCGCAAGCTTAGAGCCAGCCGCTTCACCGGCGATAACCAGGTCCGTTTTCTTCGATACGCTGCCCGCCACTTTTGCCCCTAACGCCACCAGGCGCGCTTTCGCATCGTCTCGGGAAAGCTGGCTCAGGCTGCCGGTCAGCACCACGGTTTTACCCGCAAACGGGCTGTCTATCTCTTCAGCGTTAATTGTCACAGGCGCAGGCCAGTGAATACCCACTTCCAGCAGCTTGCCGATCACCTCGCGGTTGCTCTCTTCGGCAAAGAAGTTGAAAACGTGTGTGGCGACCACAATGCCGACATCCGGCACTTTTTGCAGCTCATCGATGCTGGCTTTCTCCAGCGCCTCCAGCGTACCAAAATAGCCTGCCAGCCCGGCGGCTGTCGCTTCGCCCACTTCGCGGATCCCCAGAGCATAGAGGAAACGGGCAAAAGTGGTTTCTTTCGCTTTTTCCAGCGCGTTGACCACGTTCTGCGCCGACTTCGGCCCCATGCGGTCAAGGCCCGTCAGCTTCCCGGCGCTCAGAGTAAACAGGTCAGCAGGCGTGTGAACGTACTCTTTCTCGACCAGTTGATCGATGATCTTGTCGCCCATACCGTCGACGTCCATCGCCCGGCGAGACACGAAATGCTTCAGCGATTCTTTGCGCTGGGCACCGCAAATCAACCCGCCCGTGCAGCGCGTGACGGCTTCGCCTTCCACACGTTCAACGTCTGAACCACAGACCGGGCAGTGGGTCGGGAATTCAATAGCGCGGGTGTCGTCCGGGCGCTCTGATTCCACCACGTTAACCACCTGCGGGATGACGTCACCCGCGCGGCGGATCACCACTTTATCGCCAATACGCAGACCAAGACGCGCGATTTCGTCGGCGTTGTGCAGCGTGGCGTTACTGACCAGCACGCCCGCGACCTGAACCGGCTCCAGTCGCGCAACGGGGGTGATCGCCCCGGTGCGGCCCACCTGGAATTCAACGTCGCGAACGACGGTCATCTGCTCCTGAGCAGGGAATTTAAAGGCTACCGCCCAGCGCGGCGCACGCGCCACGAAGCCGAGCTGTTCCTGAAGCTGGAGCGAGTTGACCTTAATCACCACGCCGTCGATGTCAAAACCGAGCGTCGGACGGTCTTCCTCAACCTTGTGATAAAAGGCGAGTACCGCCTCCGGGGAGTCACAAAGCTGTACGCGATTACTGACCGGCAGGCCCCACGCTTTAAATTGCAGCAAGCGTCCGAGGTGCGTATCCGGCAGTTCACCGCCTTCCAGAATACCCACGCCGTAGCAGAAGAAAGTAAGCGGTCGCTTCGCGGTGATGCGCGGGTCGAGCTGGCGCAGCGAGCCCGCCGCGGCGTTACGCGGGTTAGCAAACACTTTTCCCCCCGTGCGGCGCGCGTCTTCATTGATTTTTTCAAAGCCCGCCTGCGGGAGGAACACTTCACCGCGCACCTCAAGACGAGCAGGAATATTGTCGCCGTGCAGTTTTAGCGGAATGGCGCGGATGGTACGCACGTTGGTGGTGATGTCCTCACCCGTCGTGCCGTCCCCGCGCGTGGCGGCGCGCACCAGCACGCCGTTTTCATACAAAATGCTGACCGCAAGACCATCAAGCTTAAGCTCACAGCACCAGGTCAGCGCATCAGTACTTTTCAGCCTGTCCTGCACGCGCTTGTTAAATGCCAGGAAGCTCTCTTCATCAAAGACGTTGTCCAGCGACAGCATCGGCACTTCATGACGCACCTGGCTAAACGCGCCCAGCGGCTCGGCGCCCACGCGCTGAGTCGGCGAATCAGGGGTAATAAGCTCAGGGTGCTGCGTTTCCAGCTCGCGCAGCTCGCGCATCAGACGGTCATATTCCGCATCCGGCACTTCCGGCGCGTCCATGACGTGATACAGATATTCATGATGGCGAAGCGTGGTTCGCAGTTCAGTGAGTTTTTGTTCGATTGAGTCCATATCGCACCATCAATGAGAAAAACCCCCGACAGGCGGGGGTTGAGGAGGAGTTGAAGTAAACGCGACGATTACGCGTTGGCTTCCTTAACTTCGCGGATGCGGTCCTGATATTCGCGCAGTTTCTGCGGCGTCATCATTCGACGCTGGTCGTCCAGCACCACGCCGCCGATTTCATCAGCGATGTGCTGAGCAGACTGGAGCATCAGCTTAAAGTTTTGCAGTTCGTCACCGTAAGACGGCACCTGCATGAAGATGGTGACGCCAGGCGTCACGAAATCACCGGTCATTTCCGGGTCAAACGTGCCAGGGTTAACCATATTAGCCAGGCTAAACAGCGCCGGGCCGCTACCGTCCGGGCTGAGGTGACGATGGAAAATATTCATGTCGCCAAACTTGAAGCCAGCCTGTTGAATGCTGTTAAGCAGAACGTCGCCATTCAGGTGAGTGCCGTGATGGGCGCCCACGTTCATGATGATCACGGCTTCTTTACGCTGTGGTTTTTCAACGACCGGCGCTTCTTCTACAATCGGTTCTGGCTCAACGTGCTGAACGGGCGCGGGTTGTGGCGCAGGCTGAGGCTGAGCGGGCTGAACAGGTTGCTGTTGAACGGGCTGCTGTACCGGTTGTTGCACCGGAGGCTGAACAGGCTGCTGATGTACGGGCTGCTGCGGCTGGCGCACCGGCTCTTCAACCGGCTGTGGAGCAGGTTGCGGACGCGGCTGTGCAGAAGCATACGGCGGTTGATACTGGTGCTGCGCAGGGCGAGGTGCATCATGCTCCCCATGACCCGCAACGGGCGCAGTATTGACCCGATGAACGCGAACTTCACCCACGCCGTCGTCGCTATCGTCGATGTCGTCTTCAACGTCATCGTCGTCACGAGTTGACTTCATGCGCTTGAGTGGGCGATCGCGAAACATAGAAGAGCGCTCTTTACGGCTGGTCCAGAAACCATGTACCAGTAAAGCGATTATGGCGATCGCGCCAACAATGATTAATATCAGACGCAAATCCTGCATCATTATATTCTCTGTTGTTCTAACACCTTGCCACCACGGCAAACATTTACTCACTAAGAGTATTTGCCGTTTAACTCAAGTGCAAGTGTGTCCGGAGCATTCACAGCATAAAGATGCGCTAAATCGTGCTTTTTGCTGTTTTTTCGAACATTTCCGAACTGGTCATTGATCCATAAGTGGATAAGATAGTCGGGCAATTCCACTGGTTGTGAAAAAAGGAGTACGGCCTGGTCATGGTTTCAACCTCAACATCCGCCCCTCGCAGCGGCATTTATTATTTCTCACAGGGATGGAAACTCGTTTCGCTTCCGGGTATCCGCCGCTTTGTCATTTTACCTCTGCTGATCAACATCTTATTAATGGGCGGTGCATTCTGGTGGCTGTTCACAAAACTCGAAAGCTGGGTTCCAGCCCTGATGAGCTACGTGCCGGACTGGCTGCAATGGCTGAGCTACGTGCTGTGGCCGGTCGTGGTGATCTCGGTGCTGCTGGTGTTCGGCTATTTCTTCTCGACGATAGCCAACTGGATTGCCGCGCCGTTTAACGGCCTGCTGGCGGAACAGCTCGAAGCGCGACTCACGGGGGCCACGCCGCCCGACACCGGCGTGCTGGGAATAATGAAAGATCTCCCGCGCATCATGAAGCGTGAATGGCAAAAGTTCGCCTGGTATCTGCCTCGCGCCATCGTGCTGCTAATCCTTTATTTCGTGCCAGGTATCGGTCAAACGGTCGCGCCGGTGCTGTGGTTCCTGTTTAGCGCGTGGATGCTGGCTATACAGTACTGCGACTACCCTTTTGATAACCACAAAGTGCCGTTTAAAGAGATGCGCACTGCCCTGCGCACGCAGAAGGTCGCCAACATGCAGTTCGGCGCGCTTACGAGCCTGTTCACCATGATCCCCTTCCTTAACCTGTTCATTATGCCGGTTGCGGTGTGCGGCGCGACGGCGATGTGGGTCGACTGTTATCGCAACCAACATGCGATGTGGAGATAGGCCGCAGGGGTGGCCTTATGCCCCCCCTTATTCCATACTGATACCCATTATTTCCTTGCAGCATATAGATATGCGAATTCCTTACTTCCCCATACCTGTTCTACAGGTATGCTGGGTCGGTATCCCAATTTCATACAGTTAAGGACAGGCCATGAGTAAGATTTATGAAGACAACTCGCTGACTATCGGTCATACGCCCCTGGTTCGACTGAACCGTATCGGTAATGGACGCATTCTTGCGAAGGTAGAATCTCGTAACCCAAGCTTCAGCGTAAAATGCCGTATCGGTGCCAATATGATTTGGGATGCTGAAAAACGTGGCGTGTTGAAACCAGGCGTTGAGCTGGTTGAACCGACCAGCGGTAACACCGGTATCGCTCTGGCCTATGTCGCTGCCGCGCGCGGCTACAAGCTGACGCTGACCATGCCTGAAACCATGAGTATCGAACGTCGTAAGCTGCTGAAGGCGCTGGGTGCGAACCTGGTTCTGACCGAAGGTGCGAAAGGCATGAAAGGCGCTATCCAGAAAGCCGAAGAAATTGTTGCCAGCGATCCGGCAAAATACCTTTTGCTTCAGCAGTTCAGCAACCCGGCAAACCCGGAAATCCACGAGAAAACCACCGGCCCTGAAATCTGGGAAGATACCGATGGTCAGGTTGATGTGTTTATCGCGGGCGTAGGTACCGGCGGCACGCTGACCGGCGTGACCCGCTACATTAAAGGCACCAAAGGCAAAAAAGATCTGATTACCGTGGCGGTTGAGCCAACGGATTCCCCGGTTATCGCACAGGCGTTGGCGGGCGAAGAGATCAAGCCTGGTCCACATAAAATTCAGGGTATCGGCGCGGGCTTTATTCCGGGCAACCTGGATTTGAAACTGATTGATAAGGTCGTTGCTATCACCAATGAAGAAGCGATCTCTACCGCACGTCGTCTGATGGATGAAGAAGGTATCCTGGCGGGTATCTCTTCCGGTGCCGCTGTCGCAGCCGCGCTGAAACTCCAGGAAGATGAAACCTTTACCAATAAGAATATAGTGGTTATTCTACCCTCTTCGGGTGAGCGTTACTTAAGCACAGCACTGTTTGCCGATCTTTTCACAGAGAAAGAACTGCAACAGTAATGCCAGCATGTTAAGAACGCGTAAAAAAGCACCCTTTCGGGTGCTTTTTTGTGGCCTGCTTCAAAGTTTTACCTCTCCTGGCATTGATTCACCCCGTTGGGTCTGGTATTTAAACCAGCAATTATTTTGATGCGCGAAATTAATCAGTGAACGAAATAGCGTTGCTGAATCGATTTTATGATTTGGTTCAAGTCTTGCTTTCACTGCATAATGTTTAATGACGATCGAAACGTCAGCGCTAACAATACAGGCTAAAGTTCAGTCGCCAGGCTAGACTTTAGTTCCACAACACTAAACCTATAAGTTGGGGAAATACAATGTTCCAGCAAGAAGTTACCATTACCGCTCCGAACGGTCTGCACACCCGCCCTGCTGCTCAGTTTGTTAAAGAAGCGAAAGGCTTCACTTCTGAAATCACCGTGACTTCCAACGGCAAAAGCGCTAGCGCAAAAAGCCTGTTCAAACTGCAAACTCTGGGCCTGACTCAGGGCACCGTTGTAACCATCTCTGCGGAAGGTGAAGACGAGCAGAAAGCAGTTGAGCATCTGGTTAAACTGATGGCTGAGCTCGAGTAAGTTTCCGGGTTCTTTTTAATATCAGTCACAAGTAAGGTAGGGTTATGATTTCAGGCATTTTAGCATCCCCGGGTATCGCTTTCGGCAAAGCACTTCTGCTGAAAGAAGACGAGATCGTCATCGACCGGAAAAAAATTTCTGCCGACAAGGTTGATCAGGAAGTTGAACGTTTTCTGAGCGGTCGTGCCAAGGCATCAGCGCAGCTGGAAACGATCAAAACTAAAGCTGGCGAAACTTTCGGTGAAGAAAAAGAAGCCATCTTCGAAGGGCACATTATGTTGCTCGAAGATGAGGAGCTGGAGCAGGAAATCATAGCCCTGATTAAAGATAAAGGCATGACGGCCGACGCGGCTGCACATGAAGTTATCGAAGGTCAGGCGACTGCCCTGGAAGAACTGGATGATGAATACCTGAAAGAGCGTGCGGCTGACGTACGTGACATCGGTAAGCGCCTGCTGCGCAACATCCTGGGTCTGGCAATCATCGATCTGAGCGCCATTCAGGACGAAGTTATCCTGGTTGCTGCTGACCTGACCCCGTCTGAAACCGCACAACTGAACCTGAACAAGGTGCTGGGTTTCATCACTGACGCAGGTGGCCGTACCTCCCACACCTCTATCATGGCGCGTTCTCTTGAACTGCCTGCCATCGTGGGTACCGGTAGCGTGACCTCTCAGGTTAAAAACGACGACTATCTGATTCTGGATGCCGTGAACAACGCTGTTTACGTTAATCCATCAAACGAAGAGATCGAGCGACTGCGCACCGTTCAGGAGCAGGTTGCCACCGAGAAGGCGGAACTCGCTAAACTGAAAGATCTGCCAGCTATCACGCTGGACGGACATCAGGTTGAAGTGTGCGCGAACATCGGTACCGTACGTGACGTTGACGGCGCTGAGCGCAACGGTGCGGAAGGTGTTGGTCTGTATCGTACTGAATTCCTGTTCATGGACCGCGACGCGCTGCCAACTGAAGAAGAACAGTTTGCTGCGTATAAAGCCGTTGCTGAAGCCTGTGGCTCTCAGGCGGTTATCGTGCGTACCATGGATATCGGTGGCGACAAAGAGCTGCCGTACATGAACTTCCCGAAAGAAGAGAACCCGTTCCTGGGCTGGCGTGCAGTGCGTATCGCTATGGATCGCAAAGAGATCCTGCGCGACCAGGTACGCGCGATTCTGCGTGCTTCCGCTTTCGGTAAACTGCGCATCATGTTCCCGATGATCATCTCTGTTGAAGAAGTGCGTGCACTGAAGAAAGAGATCGAAATCTATAAACAGGAACTGCGTGACGAAGGTAAAGCGTTTGACGAATCAATCGAAGTGGGCGTGATGGTAGAAACCCCAGCCGCCGCGACGATTGCGCGTCATTTAGCCAAAGAAGTTGATTTCTTTAGTATCGGTACCAATGATTTAACGCAGTACACCCTGGCAGTTGACCGTGGTAATGATATGATTTCACATCTCTACCAGCCAATGTCACCGTCCGTACTGACGCTTATTAAGCAAGTTATTGATGCTTCTCATGCAGAAGGTAAGTGGACTGGCATGTGTGGTGAGCTTGCAGGCGACGAACGTGCTACACTTCTGTTGCTGGGTATGGGTCTGGACGAATTCTCTATGAGCGCCATTTCCATTCCACGCATTAAGAAGATTATCCGTAACACGAACTTCGAAGATGCGAAGGTGTTAGCAGAGCAGGCTCTTGCTCAACCGACAACGGACGAGTTAATGACGCTGGTTAACAAGTTCATTGAAGAAAAAACAATCTGCTAATCCACGAGATGCGGCCCAATTTACTGCTTAGGAGAAGATCATGGGTTTGTTCGATAAACTGAAATCTCTGGTTTCTGATGATAAGAAAGACTCCGGAACTATTGAGATTGTTGCTCCGCTCTCCGGCGAGATCGTCAACATCGAAGACGTGCCGGATGTAGTGTTTGCTGAGAAAATCGTTGGTGATGGCATTGCTATCAAACCAACTGGCAACAAAATGGTTGCTCCAGTTGACGGCACCATCGGTAAAATTTTTGAAACCAACCATGCGTTCTCTATCGAATCCGATAGCGGTATCGAACTGTTCGTTCACTTTGGTATTGATACCGTTGAACTGAAAGGCGAAGGCTTCAAACGTATCGCGGAAGAAGGCCAGCGCGTTAAAGTTGGCGATCCGGTGATTGAATTCGATCTGCCACTGCTGGAAGAAAAAGCCAAGTCTACCCTGACGCCGGTTGTTATCTCCAACATGGACGAAATCAAAGAACTGATCAAACTGTCCGGCAGCGTGACCGTGGGTGAAACCCCGGTTATCCGCATCAAGAAGTAATTCTTGCCGCACAAAAAATGGCGCCTTCGGGCGCCATTTTTGTTTATGCTGGCAGGATAAGCTCGTCATAGCCTTTCGACTGCGTATAGATCATCACGTCAGTCACCCGATCCCCGGCCATGCGAATCGCATCGGCAACGGTTTTGCCCCCGACGATACCGCTTACCAGCTCTGAGCAGAACAGATCGCCCGTCCCTTTCAGATCGGTGGCGACGCGCGGGTGCGCGCTGACCGTCACGCCCTCTTCCGTTACCAGCACGACGTGAATGTTTTCCGGATCGTCCGCTACCGGCGCGCTGGTGATGGCCACCCACTTGAGCGTATCCGAGAGCAATCCTTGTGCCGCCTCGATAGCTCTGTCCGGTGTACGGCAGGATTTGCCGCTTAAAATCTCAAGCTCGAACACGTTTGGAGTGATCCCCTGCGCCAGCGGCAGCAGATGCTCCCGGTAGGCTTCTGGAATATCCGGCTTCACGTACATCCCGCTGTCGATATCGCCGATAACCGGGTCAACCAGAACCAGCAGCTCCGGGTGCTGAATTTTGATGGCCTTCAGCCACTGCGACAACAGCTGGATCTGGCTGGCGCTGCCCATATAGCCCGTCGTGACGGCCTTGAGTTCGCGCAGGATCTCACGCTCTTCCAGCGCTTTCAGGTAGCCGCTGAACCACTCGTCCGGTATCACGCCGCCGTAGAAGGTGTCGTAGTGCGGCGTATTGCTGAACAGCACCGTGGGCACCGCCGTCACGTTCAGACGATGGGTGCGAATGTTGGGCACCGCGATGCTGTTACCCACGCTGCCGTATACCACCTGAGACTGTACTGCGACAATGTCGGTTTGCTGCGCCCGGGTATTATCCCGGAATAAAATCATGTCCATGACGCTTAAATCCCCGCCCCCTGCGAATAACTCTCTTCACCAAAGACCCCGGTAGACAGATACCGATCGCCGCGATCGCAAATAATCGCCACCACGACCGCGCCGGGGTTCGCCTCGGCGACCCGAATGGCCCCTGCTACCGCCCCACCCGAGCTGACGCCGCAGAAGATCCCTTCGCGTACCGCCAGTTCACGCATTGTATTCTCCGCCTCGCGCTGGTGAATATCCAGCACCCGATCCACAAGCTGGGCGTTGAAGATGCCCGGCATGTATTCCGCAGGCCAGCGGCGAATGCCGGGGATGCTGCTCCCCTCTTCCGGCTGCAATCCGATAATCGACACGTTCGGCGCCTGCTCGCGCATAAAGCGCGATACGCCGGTGATGGTCCCGGTCGTGCCCATGCTGGAGACAAAATGGGTCATGCGGCCGTTGGTCTGCTGCCAGATCTCCGGCCCGGTGGTGGTGTAATGCGCGTAGGGGTTATCGGGATTGTTAAACTGATCGAGCAGCTTGCCTTCGCCGCGTTCGGCCATTTCAAGCGCCAGATCGCGCGCCCCTTCCATTCCCTGCTCTTTGGTGACCAGAATCAGCTCGGCGCCGTAGGCGCGCATGGCGGCGCGACGCTCCTGGCTCATGTTGTCCGGCATCAGCAGCTTAATGCGGTAGCCTTTCAGCGCGGCGATCATCGCCAGCGCGATACCGGTGTTGCCGCTGGTGGCCTCAATCAGCACGTCGCCGGGGGTAATTTCACCGCGCTTTTCGGCTTGCACAATCATCGACAGCGCCGCCCTGTCCTTGACGGAGCCCGCAGGATTGTTGCCTTCAAGTTTGACCCAGATTTCGCTACCGTTGTCTGGCCCCATGCGCTGAAGCTTGACCAGAGGCGTGTTGCCGATGGTGTGTTCGAGTGTATTCACGATTTTTACTCAATAAAAAAGCCGGGTGGCGTTTCGCTTACCCGGCCTACAAGACGCAGTGATAACTGTAGGCCCGGTAAGCGCAGCGCCACCGGGCGATAAACATGCTAATAACCTATCAGGCTGACTCCGCCAGAGCAACATCCTCGCGCGTTTCAATGCGCTCGTTGCCGTGATAAATCCTCGCATGCTGAAGCCCGACAAACAGGCGCTCACCGCGGTACGGCGGCTCTTCGTCGCGCATCACTACCGTCAGCGGCTCGGTGTACCAGCCAAGCGGCTGTACCACCAGTTGGGTGTAGTGCCCTTTAGGGCTAGCTTCCAGAACCTGCACCGGCAGCGGTGAATCCAGGCTGGTGCGGCGGCTGACGTCCACTTCCCACGGGCGCAGGAACAGGTCAACCGGCCCCTGATGCGCGGAGGTGTAGCCCAGCGGCCAGCGGTGCGCGCCCACGTGGAACTGCCCGCCGCGAATGGTGCCCTGCAAACGGTTCACTTCGCCCATAAACTCCAGCACGAAACGGGTCGCCGGTTCACGCCAGAGCTGTTCCGGCTCGTCAACCTGCTCAATGTTGCCCTGACTCATCACCACCACGCGATCCGCGACCTCCATCGCCTCTTCCTGATCGTGGGTGACGAAGACGCTGGTGAACTTCAGCTCTTCATGGAGCTGACGCAGCCAGCGGCGCAGTTCTTTACGCACCTGCGCATCCAGCGCACCGAAAGGTTCGTCGAGCAGCAGGATTTGTGGTTCGACCGCCAGCGCACGGGCAAGCGCCACGCGCTGCTTCTGCCCGCCGGAAAGCTGCGCCGGGAAGCGATCGGCAAGATGGGCAAGCTGCACCATCTCCAGCAGTTTGGTGACTTTCGCCTTGATGGTGGCCGCATTTGGGCGCTCGCGGCGCGGAAGCACGGTCAGGCCAAAGGCGATATTGTCGAACACGGTCATGTGGCGGAACAGCGCGTAGTGCTGGAACACAAATCCCACCTTGCGGTCACGCGCGTGCAGACGGCTCACGTCGGTGCCGTGAAAGCGGATATGCCCGCTGGTCTGATGTTCAAGCCCGGCGATGATACGCAGCAGCGTGGTTTTCCCGGAGCCGGACGGCCCCAGCAGCGCCACCATTTGTCCGGAAGGGATATCCAGCGAGATATCATTCAGCACCTGGGTGCGACCAAAAGACTTCTTAATATTGGCAATCTCAATGCTCATGATTTCCCTCCTGATGCTGACGTTTTTCCTGATTCTCTAAACGCCACTGCACCACACTCTTCAAAAACAGGGTCAAAATCGCCATCAGCGTCAGCAGCGCTGCGGCAGTAAAGGAACCGACGGTGTTGTAGTCCTGTTCCAGTAGTTCAATCTGTAACGGCAGCGACAGGGTTTCGCCGCGGATCGAGCCGGAGACCACCGACACCGCGCCAAACTCGCCAATCGCGCGGGCGTTGGTCAGCACTACGCCGTAGAGCAGCGCCCAGCGGATATTCGGCAGCGTGACGCGACGGAACATCTGCCAGCCGGATGCGCCCAGCAGCACCGCCGCTTCGTCTTCGTGGCTGCCCTGGCTCAGCATCACCGGGACCAGCTCGCGCACCACAAACGGACAGGTTACAAATACCGTTACCAGCACCATGCCCGGCCAGGCGAACATGATTTGCAGGTTATGCTCGTCCAGCCAGCCGCCCAGCGGGCCGTTGGAGCCGTAAAAAAGCAGATAGACCAGACCCGCCACTACCGGAGAAACCGCAAACGGGATATCCAGCAGGGTCAGCAGCAGCTGGCGGCCCGGGAAGTTGAACCGCGTCACCAGCCAGGCCAGCAAAATACCGAACACCAGGTTAACCGGTACGGTGATCAAGGCGATCATCACCGTCAGCCAGATAGCGTGCAGCATGTCCGGGTCGGCGAGGTTTTGCAGCGCGGGCATGATGCCTTTGCTGAACGCCTGCACGAAGATATAAACCATCGGCACGACGAGAATAAAGGCCGAAACCAGCACGCCCGTACCAATCAGAAACCATTTTCCCCAGTTGATGCGGGGGACGTCATAACGCTTCAATTGAGTAACTTCCGCCATCAGTGACCTACCACGCGTCGACCAAAGCGACTTTGCAGAGTGTTAATCGAGAACAGCAGCAGCAGCGATGCCGCCAGAATCACCGAGGCAATGGCGCTTGCGGCCGGGTAATCAAACTCCTGCAAACGGACAAAAATCATCAGCGAGGTGACTTCGGTTTTCCACGCGATGTTCCCCGCGATGAAGATAACGGCGCCGAACTCGCCGAGGCTGCGGGTAAACGACAGCGCCACGCCCGCCAGCAGCGCGGGGGACAGCTCCGGCAGCACCACCTTGCGGAAGCTCTGCCAGCGCGTCGCGCCCAGCGTTTCCGCCGCTTCTTCGTATTCCGGGCCTAACTCTTCCAGCACCGGCTGCACCGTACGCACCACAAACGGGATGCTGGTGAAGGCCATCGCCACCGCGATACCGAGCCAGGTGTAGGTCACTTTTATATCAAACTTCGCCAGCCATTCGCCGTAGAAACCGTTCACGGAGAAGAGCGACGCCAGGGTTAAACCGGCCACCGCCGTCGGCAGCGCAAAGGGCAGATCCATCAGCGCGTCGAGCAGCGTGCGGCCCGGAAAACGATAGCGGGTTAAGATCCACGCCATCAGCAGGCCGAACACGCCGTTGAAAATCGAGGCCACAAACGCCGACAGCAGCGTAACCTTATAGGCCGCCACCACCTGCGGGTTAGTGACCACCTCCCAGTACTGCGACCAGCTCATCTGGGCAAGCTGCATCACCAGCGCGCTGAGCGGTAATAACAAAATCAGGCAGACGAACAGCAGGCTGGTCCCGAGGCTTAGGGTAAAGCCCGGCAGCACGCGTCTGGAGGAGACTGCAAACATTACTTACGCCCCGCCGCCAGCAGTTTGTCCAGCTCGCCGCCGCTGGTAAAGTGCGTTTTCATCATATCAGGCCATGAGCCGAAATGGTCTTCCACGCGGAACAGGTCGGTCTGCGGGAATTTATCCTTCAGTTTGTTCATCACGTCCGGGTTGTTGACGCGATAGTAATAGTCGGTGATCACGGTCTGCGCCTGCGGGCTGTAGAGATAGTTGAGGTAGGCTTTCGCCGCCTTCTCCGTGCCGTTGGCCTGCACGTTTTTATCCACCCAGGCTACCGGGAACTCGGCCAGAATGTTGGTTTTCGGGATAACCACTTCGAAGCCCTGCGCTTCGTACTGTTTGCGGATGTTGTTCACTTCGGATTCGAAGCTGATAAGCACATCGCCCAGGCCGCGCTCGGCGAAGGTTGTGGTTGCCCCGCGTCCGCCGGTATCAAACACTTCGACGTTTTTCAGGAACTGGGTCATGAACTGCTCGGTTTTCGCTTTATCGTTACCGTCAGCTTTGTCCGCCGCGCCCCACGCCGCCAGATAGGTATAACGGGCGTTGCCGGAGGTTTTCGGGTTCGGGAAGATCAGTTTTACGTCAGAACGCACCAGGTCGTTCCAGTCGTGAATATTCTTTGGATTGCCCTTACGCACCAGGAAGCCCATGGTGGAGTAGAACGGTGAGCTGTTGTTCGGCAAACGGCTCTGCCAGTCCGCCGGGATCAGCTTGCCTTTGTCGTGCAGGATTTGCACGTCCGTCACCTGATTGTAGGTCACCACATCCGCCTTCAGCCCCTGGAGGATTGCCAGCGCCTGCTTGGACGACCCGGCGTGAGACTGCTTGATGGTCAGCTTGTCGCCGTTGTTGTCTTTCGCCCACTGCTGTTCAAACGGCGGGTTAAGGGCGGCAAACAGCTCGCGGGACACGTCGTAGGAACTGTTCAACAGCTCGGTTGCCTGCGCCTGCGCCACCAGCAGTAATCCTGCCAGTGCCAGCGATCCTTTTTTCAGTACAGTAACGGCCATTGCGCACCCTTATAAATGTGATGACTATCTTATGGTCATAATATTTATAACGGGTATGAAAGGAGTAACGGTTTTATATACCGTTTGGTGATTTGGAAGCAGAAAAGGGAATAAGGGTGGGGCCTGTTGCCCTCACCCCAGCCCTCTCCTACAGGAGAGGGAGAAAAACAATTACAGCGCCAGCAGACGCTCGACGGACGGCGCGAAGTAGTAGCCGCCGGTCACCGGTTTGGTAAAGCGCAGCATGGCGTCGCGCTTGCCGTCGGTGTCGCCGAACATGCTCAGCAGCTGCTGTTCGATGTTGTGCAGTCGCGCGCAGTAGGCGCAGAAGTAAAGGCCGTGCGTGCCGCTCGCGGTGCCGTACGGCAGGCTCTGGCGGACAATCTTCAGCCCTTTCCCCTCTTCTTTGAGATCGACGCGGGAGAGATGCGACGTTACCGGACGCGCGTCGCCGTCGATCTCTTCGTTGGCCTCTTTGGTACGGCCAATCATCATCTCCTGATCCTGCACGCTCATGCGGTTAAGCTGCTTGAGGTTGTGCTCCCAGCGCTGCACGAATACATAGCTGCCGCCCGCGTCCACGCCGTCTTTGATTACCGCCACGTCGCGGCGGATCTCTTCGCCCGCCGGGTTTTCGGTTCCGTCGACGAAACCGCTCAGGTCGCGCTCTTCAACCCAGCGGAAACCGTGAACCTCTTCCTGCACCTCAATGCAGTCGCCAAAGGCAGCCATCGCCGCCTGGGCCACGGAGAAGTTAACGTCGTGACGTAAAGAAAGAATATGGATCAGCACGTCGTACTGGGTCGCTGGCGCCAGGCCTTTACCGTAAGGGATAAAGTCCTTCAGCTCTTCAGCGCCTTCGCCGCCGCTCAGCTGACGCCAGACGTTATTGCCAAAGGCAACCACCGCGCCCAGGTGGGCGTCCGGGAATTTGGCCTGGAAGGTGGCCAGTTTATCGATGAAAATTTTGCTGGCCGCACGCAGGGCATCCACGTCCCCTTTAACATTGGCTTCAATCCAAATCGCCGCGCGGCAATGTTCTGGCAAAATGCCACTCTGAACCTGAGACATTGCTCCTCCTGAAAAAGAAATGCCACGTCGGCGTGGCATTTGATGGCGGCTATTATACCTGGATTTCAGCAGGACGGTTTGTTCCGGCGCAAATTACTGCTTCCAGATAATCTTGCTCACTTTCCAGTTTTTCAGGGTATCGTCAGACGGCATTAACCCTTCCGGGCCGCTCCACTCGCCGGTGAAGAGATAGCTGATGTGCTGGCTGCCCGCCGCTTTACACTCTACCGCCACGCTGTCGCTGGACGGCGCACTGGAGCAGTTGCCGAACGCTTTGCTGTACAGTTCGCTGAAAGGCGTACCGACCTTCACGCCGCTTGCCGTCGGAATGGCGTCGTCCATCACCTCAACGTGGTTGACCGTGCCTTTGTCGCCGTTAATCACCAGCGCCAGCCTGTCGTCTTTCAGCGCTTCAAAGTAATGCAAGATAGTGCCGTTTTCCGTTTTCATGCCGCTGCGCAGGCGATAGTCGCTGCCGAGCGCATCCTGAATGGCGTCCTGATCGAGCGCGGTGGCGGCGGTAATTTTCCCCACGCCCTGCTCGGTGACTTCGGTTGAGGAGCCAAACCAGTTCCACGGATAGGCCGCCGACCAGTTGATCGCAGAGAGCGTTGAACAGCCGGTGAGTGCCAGCGGCAGAGCGCATAAAAATAAACGCAGCGATTTCATTGAAACGTCCTTTTTGGTTAATTCAACGCTTGTTGGAGTGCGGCATCGGCAAAAAGTGCCGCGTTAATCTTTTTCAGGGGTAAAACAGGCGCGAAGGCGTGGGTTGGTCAGCAGCCACAGCAGCGCGACGATATCCGCCACCACCAGCGCAACGCCCACGCCGGTAACCGGGTCGCCATTCAGCCACAGCACCGGCTGCCAGACCAGCAGCGCAAGCTGTGCGAGGATCAGCAGCCAGCGAAGCGCGCCCCACAGACGCGGGATAGTCTGCCGACGACCGCTGCATAAAAACGCCATCACCGCCGGAACGCCCGGCAGCAGGCCGAGCCAGAAGGCATCGTGATCGGGATAAAAGAGCGTTAGCAGCGTATCGCCCTGCCCGCGCGAGGCGGCGGCCATCACGAACAGCACCCAGGTCCGCGCCTGTAAGAGCAGCACGCACCAGAATAAAAAAGGCAGCCTGACGCGACCCTGCGCGTCATAGTCTGCCGGATGGATTTCAGTACTCTTCATCTTCTATCAAACGCTTACCTAAAGTCAGCACGTCGGCGTGCTCGTAGCCCAGGCGTTCATACATGCCCAGCACCACGTCGTTATCTTCGCGCACCATAATCTGAATTTTCGGGCAGCCTCGGGCGATCAGCTTCTTCTCCAGACGATTAAGCAGCGCGTTGGCGATGCCGCGCGCGCGGTATTCCGGGTGAACGCCGAGATAATAGGCCGAGCCGCGATGCCCGTCGTAACCGCCCATCACCGTACCCACCACTTCGCCGTTAACCTCAGCGACCAGAAACAGGCTGACGTCGTGATGCACCTTGCGCTCGATGTCCATTTCCGGATCGTTCCACGGACGTAGCAGATCGCAGCGCTCCCAAAGGGTGATGACCTCTTCGAAATCTTCCTGGCGAAAAACGCGTATCTCCATGGTATTAACCGCCTTTTCAGGTTTAAAAACAGTGATTATGGCGCGAACGCCCCGTTTAGCCAATAACCGGCGAAAATCGGGCGAAAATTTGGCATAATGTCACTTTGTCACGTATTGAAATGAAAAGTAAAACAATTCTCAATAAGGACTGTCGTAACGCTATTCGCGATACGATATAACACCAGGACCCATTTTTTTACAATTCAGGCCGCATGAGCACATTCAAACCATTAAAAGCACTCACATCGCGTCGTCAGGTTCTCAAAGCGGGGCTGGCGGCCTTAACGTTAACGGGCATCGCAAAGCAGGCTCAGGCAAAAGACGAGAGCACGCTTAAAACCAGTAACGGACACAGCAAACCTAAAGCCAAAAAAGCGGGCGCAAAGCGCCTGGTCATGCTCGATCCCGGTCACGGCGGGATTGATACCGGGGCTATCGGCAGAAACGGCTCTAAAGAAAAACATGTCGTGCTGGCGATTGCAAAAAATGTGCGCTCGATTTTACGCAGTAACGGCATTGACGCCCGTCTGACGCGTACTGGCGACACGTTTATTCCGCTCTACGATCGCGTGGAGATTGCCCACCAGCACGGCGCGGACCTGTTTATGTCGATTCACGCGGACGGCTTTACCAACCCAAGCGCGGCAGGCGCCTCGGTATTTGCGCTTTCCAACCGCGGGGCCAGTAGCGCGATGGCGAAATACCTTTCCGATCGCGAAAACCGCGCGGATGAGGTCGCCGGGAAAAAAGCCACTGATAAAGATCATCTGCTGCAACAGGTGCTGTTCGACCTCGTTCAGACCGATACCATCAAAAACAGCCTGACCCTCGGCTCGCATATCCTCAAGAAGATCAAGCCCGTCCACCGTCTGCACAGTAAGGGAACGGAACAGGCGGCGTTCGTGGTGCTGAAGTCCCCGTCGATTCCGTCCGTGCTGGTCGAAACCTCCTTTATTACTAACCCGGAAGAGGAGCGTCTGCTCGGCACGACGGCGTTTCGCCAGAAGATTGCCAGCGCGATTGCCTCCGGGATAATCAGTTATTTCAACTGGTTCGATAACCAAAAAGCGCACTCCAGGAAACGTTAATGAAACCCAATGCTGAGCTGGTGAAAGCCTTTCTGTTGCAGCTACAGGATGAGATTTGCCAGAAACTGGCCGCCGCTGACGGCGGTGAATTTCAGGAAGATAACTGGCAGCGCGACGCGGGCGGCGGCGGCCGTAGCCGCGTGCTGCGTAACGGCGGCATTTTTGAACAGGCGGGCGTGAATTTCTCACACGTACACGGGGACGCGATGCCCGCTTCCGCAACGGCGCACCGCCCCGAACTCGCCGGGCGCAGCTTTGAAGCGATGGGCGTGTCCCTTGTGGTGCATCCGCATAATCCGTTTGTCCCGACCAGCCACGCCAACGTGCGCTTTTTCATCGCTGAAAAACCGGGTGCCGATCCAGTGTGGTGGTTCGGCGGCGGTTTCGATATGACTCCCTACTACGGCTTTGAAGAGGATGCCGTCCACTGGCACACCACCGCACGGGACCTGTGCCTGCCGTTCGGTGAAGAGGTGTATCCGAAGTTCAAGAAGTGGTGCGACGACTATTTCTATCTTAAGCATCGCGACGAGCAGCGTGGGATTGGCGGGCTGTTCTTTGACGATTTGAACACGCCAGATTTTGATACCGCATTCAGCTTTATGCAGGCGGTGGGTCAGGGCTATACCGACGCCTACCTGCCGATTGTCGAGCGCCGCAAAAACACCGATTACGGCGTGCGCGAGCGCGAGTTCCAGCTTTACCGTCGCGGGCGCTACGTAGAGTTTAACCTGGTGTGGGATCGCGGCACGCTGTTCGGCCTGCAAACCGGCGGGCGCACGGAGTCGATTTTAATGTCGATGCCGCCGCTGGTGCGCTGGGAGTACAGCTATGAGCCAAAAGAGGGCAGCCCGGAGGCTGCCCTGAAGGCGTTTATAAAGGTTCGGGACTGGGTTTAAATGCCGGATGGCGCTGCGCTTATCCGGCCTACTTATCCTGTAGGTCGGGTAAGCGAACGCGCCACCCGACACAACGAATCACAGCGGCTGGGTCTGCGCCTCAACCACCGCCAGCGCCACCATGTTCACGATACGACGCACCGAGGCAATCGGCGTTAACACATGCACCGGTTTCGCCACGCCCATCAGCACCGGCCCCACGGTCACCCCTTCTGAACTCGACACCCGCAGCAGATTGTAGCTGATACGCGCCGCCTCCACGTTTGGCATGATCAGCACGTTCGCCGAGCCTTTCAGCGGGCTGTCCGGCATACGCTCGCTGCGGATGCTCTCCACCAGCGCGGCGTCGCCGTGCATCTCACCGTCAATCATCAGCTCCGGCGCGCGCTCGCGCACCAGCGCCAGGGTCTCGCGCATTTTGCACGCGGCGGCAGACTTAGACGAACCAAAGTTAGAGTGCGACAGCAGCGCCACCTTCGGCTCGATACCAAAGCGACGCACGGTTTCCGCCGCCATCACCGTGATTTCCGCCAGCTCGTCCGGGGTCGGATCGTCGTTGACGTAGGTATCGGCGATAAAGGTGTTGCCGCTTGGCAGCAGCAGCGCGTTCATCGCCCCGGCAGTGTGGACGCCCTCGCGATAGCCGAAGATCTCCTGCACCACGCTGAAGTGCTCGTGGTAGTCGCCGATGGTGCCGCAGATCAGCGCATCCGCTTCGCCGCGATGAACCATGATCGCACCGATCACCGTGGTATTGCTGATGACCGCTTTCTGCGCCTGCTCCTGGGTGATCCCGCGACGCTTCATGATCGCGTAGTACTCGTTCCAGTACTCTTTGAAGCGCGGATCGGATTCGTTGTTGACGATCTCAAAATCCACGCCCGGTTTGATTTGCAGGCCGAGCTTCTGGATACGCATTTCGATCACGCTCGGGCGACCAATCAGCACCGGCTTCGCCAGGCCTAGGGTGATCAGCTCCTGGGTGGCGTGCAGCACGCGCGCCTCTTCCCCTTCCGCCAGCACCACGCGTTTCGCGTCCGCCCGCGCCTGGGAGAAGATCGGCTTCATAAACAGGTTGGTTTTGTAGACGAACTCCGCAAGCTTATCGACGTAGGCGTCAAAGTCCTCGATCGGGCGGGTCGCGACGCCGGAGTCCATCGCCGCTTTCGCCACGGCCGGGGCGATCTTAACAATCAGGCGCGGGTCGAACGGTTTTGGAATGATGTAGTCCGGGCCAAAGCTCAGATCCTGATCGCCGTAGGCCGAGGCCACCACTTCGCTCTGTTCGGCGTGGGCCAGCTCGGCAATCGCGTGTACCGCCGCCAGCTTCATCTCTTCGTTGATCGCCGTCGCGCCCACGTCCAGCGCACCGCGGAAGATGAACGGGAAGCACAGCACGTTGTTCACCTGGTTCGGGTAGTCCGAACGTCCGGTACAGATAATGGCGTCTTCACGCACTTCCTTCGCCAGCGGCGGCAGAATTTCCGGCTCCGGGTTCGCCAGCGCGAGGATCATCGGCGCGCGGGCCATTTTCTTCACCATCTCCTGGGTCAGCACTTTCGGGCCGGAGCAGCCGAGGAAGATATCCGCGCCGTCAATCACCTCTTCGAGCGTGCGTTTACCGTCGTCGTCCACCGCGTAGGCCGCTTTGGTTTCCGCCATGTTTGGCTCGCGGTCTTTGTAAATCACCCCTTTGGAGTCGCAGACCACGATGTTGTGCTTCTGCATGCCCAGCGCCACCAGCAGGTTCATACAGGCGATAGCCGCCGCGCCCGCGCCGGACACCACCATGCGCACGTCGGAGAGATTTTTCTCCACCACGCGCAGGCCGTTGAGAATGGCCGCCGTGCTGATGATCGCCGTGCCGTGCTGGTCATCATGAAACACGGGAATATTCATGCGCTCGCGCAGCTTCTGCTCGATATAAAAACATTCCGGCGCTTTGATGTCTTCGAGGTTGATACCGCCAAACGTGGGCTCCAGCGCGGCGACCACGTTGATGAATTTATCGGGATCAAGCTCGTCGACTTCAATATCAAACACGTCGATACCGGCGAACTTCTTGAACAGAACGCCCTTCCCTTCCATCACCGGCTTACCCGCCAGCGCCCCGATATTGCCTAACCCCAGCACCGCCGTACCGTTAGAGATAACCGCCACCAGGTTGCCGCGCGCGGTGTATTTGTAGGCTGCCAGCGGGTCTTTTTCGATTTCAAGACAGGGGGCGGCTACGCCCGGCGAATAGGCCAGCGCCAGATCGCGCTGCGTCGCCAGGGGTTTGGTCGGGGAAACCTGGATTTTGCCCGGAACAGGAAATTCATGAAAATCGAGGGCACTCTGTTTTAACTGGTCATCCATCTTATCTGTCCTTTCACGTATCGTTCAAAAAGGGTGGCGTGTTCACTCTCCTGATGCGCACCCAGGAATGCCGGCTAGTATCGCCAATGCACCGTGTTCAAACTTTGAAGGCTGCCAAACTCTCAGTATCCAAAGACAAAATTTGTTATCAATTTATAACAATCATGTTACCCGCCTCAGAAAGCAATGCCTCCCCCGTCTGCTATGCTTTTTTGTTAAGTCGCTCTCTTATTTCGCAGAAGTGTGAACCAACGCACTCATCTAAGGCTTTTATTCCTAAGGAGTAATTTTTCTATGAACCAATTAGACGGCATCAAACAATTCACCACGGTCGTAGCGGACAGCGGTGATATCGAATCTATTCGCCACTATCAGCCTGAAGATGCAACCACTAACCCTTCGCTGCTGCTGAAGGCCGCCGGGCTTGACCATTTCAGCCACCTGATCGATGACGCCATTGCCTACGGCAAGCAGCGCGGGAAGACGCAGGAGCAGCAGGTTGCCGAAGCCAGCGACAAGCTGGCGGTCAATATTGGTGCGGAAATTCTGAAAAGCATCCCCGGTCGCGTCTCCACCGAAGTGGACGCCCGCCTCTCCTTTGACCAGGAAAAAAGCATTAACAAAGCCCGTCGTCTGGTGGAGCTCTACCAGGAGCAGGGCGTCGATAAATCGCGCATTCTGATCAAGCTGGCCTCCACCTGGGAGGGTATTCGCGCCGCCGAAGTGCTGGAAAAAGAGGGGATCCACTGCAACCTGACCCTGCTGTTCTCCTTCGCCCAGGCACGCGCCTGCGCCGAAGCCGGGGTATATCTGGTGTCGCCGTTTGTCGGGCGTATCTATGACTGGTATCAGGCAAAGCAGCCGATGGAACCCTACGTGGTCGAGCAGGATCCGGGCGTGAAGTCGGTGCGTAATATCTTCGACTATTACAAACAGCACCGCTACGAAACCATCGTGATGGGGGCAAGCTTCCGCCGCACCGAGCAGATCCTCGCGCTGGCCGGCTGCGACCGCCTGACCATCTCCCCTAACCTGCTGAAAGAACTACAGGAAAAAGAGGAAACGGTTGTCCGCAAGCTGGTGCCGACCTCTACCGTGTTACCGAAACCAAAAGCGATGACCGAAGCGGAGTTCCGCTGGGAGCACAATCAGGATGCCATGGCCGTAGACAAGCTGGCGGAAGGTATCCGCCTGTTCGCCGTGGACCAGCGCAAACTCGAAGATCTGCTTGCCGCCAAACTTTAACCTTGCCATGGAGTGAACTATGTCCCGTAAAGAGCTTGCCAATGCCATTCGCGCCCTCAGCATGGATGCCGTGCAAAAGGCCAATTCCGGTCACCCTGGCGCCCCGATGGGCATGGCAGATATTGCCGAAGTGCTGTGGAATGACTTCCTGAAACATAACCCGACCGATCCGGCCTGGTACGATCGCGACCGCTTTATTCTCTCTAACGGTCACGCCTCGATGCTGCTCTACAGCCTGCTGCATCTCTCCGGCTACGATCTGCCGCTGGAAGAGCTGAAAAACTTCCGCCAGCTGCATTCGAAAACCCCCGGCCACCCGGAGCTGGGCTATACGCCGGGCGTGGAAACCACCACCGGGCCGCTCGGCCAGGGGCTGGCGAACGCGGTCGGGCTGGCGATTGCCGAGCGTACGCTGGCCGCGCAGTTTAACCAGCCGGAGCACGAGGTCGTTGACCACTACACCTACGTGTTTATGGGCGACGGCTGTCTGATGGAGGGGATCTCTCACGAGGTGTGCTCGCTGGCGGGCACCCTGGGGCTGGGCAAGCTGATCGGCTTCTACGATCACAACGGTATTTCCATCGACGGTGAAACCGATGGCTGGTTTACCGACGATACCGCCAAACGCTTCGAGGCCTACCACTGGCACGTGGTGCATGAAATCGACGGCCACGATCCGGCAGCGGTGAAAAAGGCGATTCAGGAAGCGCAGAGCGTGAAGGACAAACCGTCGCTGATTATCTGTCGAACCACCATCGGCTTCGGCTCGCCGAACAAGGCGGGCAAAGAAGAGGCTCACGGCGCGGCGCTGGGTGAAGAGGAAGTGGCGCTGACCCGTCAGAAGCTGGGCTGGAAACACCCGCCGTTTGAGATCCCGAAAGAGATCTACAAAGCCTGGGACGCCCGTGAAAGCGGCGAAAAAGCCCAGCACGCCTGGAACGAGAAGTTTGCCGCCTACAAAAAGGCGTATCCGGAGCTGGCCGCCGAGTTTTCGCGCCGCATGAGCGGCGGGCTGCCCGAGGACTGGGAAGCGAAGACCCAGGCGCTGATTGAAAATCTCCAGTCGAATCCGGCGAAAATCGCCACCCGTAAGGCGTCGCAAAACACGCTTAACGTTATCGGGCCGATATTGCCTGAGCTGCTGGGCGGGTCGGCGGATCTGGCGCCAAGCAACCTGACGATCTGGTCCGGTTCTAAATCGCTCAAAGAGGATATCGCCGGGAACTACATCCACTACGGCGTGCGCGAGTTCGGGATGACCGCGATTGCCAACGGTATCGCCCACCACGGCGGCTTTGTGCCTTACACCGCCACCTTCCTGATGTTTGTGGAATATGCCCGCAACGCGGCGCGCATGGCGGCGCTGATGAAGGCGCGGCAGATTATGGTCTATACCCACGACTCCATCGGGCTTGGGGAAGACGGGCCAACGCACCAGGCGGTGGAGCAGCTGGCGAGCCTGCGCCTGACGCCAAACTTCAGCACCTGGCGTCCGTGCGACCAGGTTGAGGCCGCGGTGGGCTGGAAGCTTGCCGTCGAGCGCCATACCGGGCCAACGGCGCTGATCCTGTCGCGTCAGAATCTCCAGCAAATTGAGCGTACGCCGGAGCAGGTGAAAAATATCGCCCGCGGCGGGTACATTCTGAAAGACAGCGGCGGCAAGCCGGATGTGATTTTGATTGCGACCGGGTCAGAGATTGAGATCACGGTAAAAGCCGCCGAGAAGCTGGCCGCCGACGGTCATGCGGTGCGCGTGGTGTCCCTGCCGTCTACTGATATTTTTGATGCGCAGGACGAGGCGTATCGGGAGTCGGTGCTGCCGTCGAACGTTGCGGCGCGCGTGGCGGTGGAAGCCGGTATCGCCGACTACTGGTATAAATACGTCGGGCTGAAAGGCGCTATCGTCGGGATGCACGGCTACGGTGAATCGGCGCCTGCCGAGAAGCTGTTCCCGTACTTTGGCTTTACGATTGAGAACGTGGTTGAGAAGGCGTTAAGCGTAATGTAGTGCGGCCTGATGCCCTCACCCCGCCCTCTCCCACAGGGAGAGGGATCCCCACAAAATGTAGGCACTAAACCATTCCCTCTCCCCTTCGGGGAGAGGGTGCATACACTAAAAACGGCAACCGAATGGTTGCCGTTTTGCTTTTACCGCGTGATCCAAAGCGTCGGCCACGCGTCTGGCCCGTGCCAGCTATCGCAGCTCGGCTCTTCGGCATAGCGCACCAGACGGAACCGCTGGCCGTCAAAACGCCAGCGGGTCTGGATCCCGCAGTCCCCCATTCCCCGACCCAGCGACAGGGTACTTAACTCGCGGGTTTTCTCGTCAAAGCTGGCGTTCATCAGCTCCATCTCTCCGCTGTCGTCTGAAGGGGTAAACGGCAGACGCAGCCGGACGCTCCGGGCCGCGAACGGCTTTTTGCGCGACACCAGCCACGCCAGATCGATAGTGTTATACGCCCCGGCCTCGCAGCCGATCGTCAGCAGCGCTTTATCATCGGTTAACGCGGTCACCCGCACTTCCCGGCGCGACGGATCCAGAGAGCACTGGCTGTTGTTCATCCGCCAGGTGCCGTAATCCAGCAGATCGTTAAGCTCCTTGTGCGACAGCGGCGTCGGCGTCGGGTTGACCACCGCCACCTCTTTCAGCGCGGGCGCAGGGGGCACGCTGAGCGGCGGCTGCCCGCCCTTTTTGATCCACGCCGTTTCACTGCCCACGCGCTTTTGCTGGGCATCAATAAACAGCAGCGCGGCCTTAAGGCCGTCAAGCGAGATAACCTGCTGCCCGCCCTGAAGGCGCAGCGCGTTCCCTTCCTGGATAGATTTCAAAAACGCGGTGATGGTCGCGGCATCGTCGGTCATCACATGCCACGGGGTGAGCTTCCAGCGCGGAGGGGCAAGCCTGACGGGGGCGTTGTCCAGCAGCAGACGGGGGGCGATAGCAGGCTCGCCGACCGACGGGGACGACAGCCCGCCGAGGTCGATGCGCAGCGTGGCGTCGGCTTTCGCGCCCGCGCTGCGGCTTAAGGTCATGACCAGCCCGCGGTGTTCGCCGGTATTGCGCGCAACGCAAAAATTCTGGTTATTGCAGGTCACCTGCCAGTCGCCGAAGGACTGCTGTGCAGGCGCTGCCCGCACCAGAGGCGCGAACAGCACGAAAAGTAAGGAGAGAATATAAACGCAGTAGCGCATGGATGGCACGATCCCGGAAACGAAATGCATATCTGGGCGGTATCTTCGTGTTACATCCCCGCTCGCTCAATCGGATTTATCGGATAGATTTATCCGAAAGACAGACTAGCGCCGTTCGAAAGCGGCATTCATCAGCCCGTTTGCCTGCAAATACTGCAATAAGATCACCGCCTTACCGTCCCTGATCTCACCGGATTTCATCATTGCCAGCGCCTCGGAAAAAGGCATCTCCAGCACATCGATATCTTCATCCTCCACGCCGCCGCCCCGGTTCACGCGCTGCGCGTCGCTGTATTCGGCAATAAAGAAGTGAACCAGCTCCGTGACGCCGCCCGGTGACATGTACAGCTCAAAGACCTTCTGCACCTCGCCTACCTCAAAGCCCGTTTCTTCGATGGCCTCTTTGCGGATGCAGACTTCAGGCTCGTCGTCATCCAGCAGGCCAGCGCAGGTTTCAATCAGGCGACCGTCCGGGTTGCCGTTCACCCAGGTCGCCACGCGGAACTGGCGAATGAGCACCACGCTCTGCTTGTCGCGGTTATAGAGCAGGATGGTGGCGCCGTTGCCGCGATCGTAGACCTCACGCCTGTGGCGGATCACCTCGCCGTTTTTGCGCGTTAAGTCGTAGGTGATGTTGCGAAGGACAAAGTAGTTTTCAGAAAGGATTTTGTCTTTAATGACGTCTATTTTCAGGGTCATACAGGCTCCACGGCGTAATGAGTGCCCTTATACTACGCCGCGAAGCCCGCTTTGTCGCCCGCCGGGATCAGTGCGCGTCCGGCGCGTTAACCCCCAGCCAGTCCATCATTCCCCGCGCGGCATGACGCCCTTCCGCCATCGCCGTGACCACCAGATCGGCCCCGCGCACCGCGTCACCGCCCGCGAAAATTTTCGGGTTCGTGGTCTGGTAGCGATACGGGCTGTCCACCGAGGCAACAATGCGCCCCCAGTCGTCGGTGCGGACACCCTGCGCGTCCAGCCACGGCATGGCGTGCGGGTTAAATCCGAAGGCCATAATCACCGCGTCCGCGGGCATGACAAACTCGCTGCCCGCCACCGGCACTGGCCGACGCCGCCCCTGCGCATCCGGCTCGCCAAGCTTAGTGCGCAGCATCCGAATGCCGTTCACCGCGCCGTTTTCCGACAGCGTCAGCTCAACGGGCTGCACGTTAAATTCAAATTCCGCGCCCTCTTCTCTGGCGTTTTTGACCTCTTTTTTCGAGCCCGGCATGTTGGCCTCATCGCGACGGTAGGCGCAGGTGACCTTCGCCGCCCCGTGGCGCAGCGCGGTACGTACGCAGTCCATCGCCGTATCACCGCCGCCAAGCACCACCACGTTCAGCCCGTGCGTGTCGATAAACGGCTCGCCGCTGGCGGGCTCAAGCCCCATCACGTTACGGGTGTTCGCCACTAAGAACGGCAGCGCGTCGTACACGCCCGGCGCGTCTTCATGAGGAATGCCCGCCTTCATTGAGCGGTAGGTGCCCACACCGATGAACAGCGCGTCGTACTCGCTCAGCAGCTGAGATAGCGGCAGATCGTTGCCCACCTCGCAGTTCAGCTCGAACCGAATGCCCATCCCGGTGAAGATCTCTCTGCGCCGGGCGAGCAGGGATTTGTCGAGCTTGAAGGCCGGGATGCCGAAGGTGAGCAGTCCGCCGATTTCCGGGTGGCGATCGTAGACGGTCACGCTGACCCCGTTGCGTACCAGCAGATCCGCGCAGGCCAGCCCTGCCGGTCCCGCGCCGATAATGGCGACGCGTTTATCCACCGGGGTGATGCCGCTCATGTCCGGCTTCCAGCCCATCGCCAGCGCCTGGTCGGAGATATAGCGCTCGATGTTGCCGATGGTCACCGAACCGGATTCATCGCGAACCGTGCAGGCCCCCTCGCATAATCGATCCTGCGGACAGACACGGCCGGTGATTTCAGGTAAACAGTTGGTCTGGTGGGAAAGCTCGACGGCGCCCGCGATATCCCCCGCCTTAACCCGCGCGATCCACTGCGGAATGTGATTATGCAGCGGGCAGGTCCACTCGCAGATACTGTGCTCACCGCAGCTCAGGCAGCGGGAGGCCTCGCGATACGCCTGCTCGCGGCGAAAAGGCAGGTAGATTTCCTTAAAGTGGCAGGCTCGCTTGCCGGGCGCCAGCTTGTCCGGCTCGCCGCGCGGGGGCAGCGCCTGCATCTGCTGCCGTTTTGTTTGCTCAGGTGTGTTGCGGGCAGCCTCGCCGTGCCAGGGCTGCGCTTCAAGGCTTGCGGTGCGCTGACGGCGGGATTTCGCGAGGCTGTCCAGAACGCCGGGCGTGGCGAGCGTCAGCACGTCCGCCGGGCAGTTTTCGATACAGGCCGGGCCCTGCGGACGGTCGATACACAAATCGCACTTGTGCGCCGTGGCTTTTGTGCCGCTGACGAGGATCTCCATCGTGCCGAAGGGACACGCGACCACGCAGGATTTGCAGCCAATGCATTTTTGCTGGTTAACCTGAATGCTGTCGGCGCGTTTACCGATAGCGCCGTTCGGACAGCTTTGCAGGCAGGGGGCGTTTTCACAGTGGTGGCAGGTGACGGGGGTTTTCCCGGAGCCAGACCTGAGTACCGTAATGCGGGGATGGAAATGACGCTCGCTCAGAACATGTTGCTCATCGTTGTGCGCCATAACGCAGGCGACTTCGCACGCGCGGCATCCGATACAGTGCTGGCTGTTGGCCATAATAAAACGATTCATAACAACACCTGTTTTTGGTTCAATAACCTTATTCTTTATGGTATTTACCCACGACGGCGTAGTCAGGCAATGTTCAAATGCCCAGGATGAGGCACTACTTACAGGGAACCTGAGGCAGATCAATTTATTTCAGCGCAGTTGAAACCCTGTTTCATCTGCTGACTTTTCTTTTCAGGAAGCTGTTTAGTGACCGTAAAACGACCCGTATCCCGAAGCCTTGCGCGGGCTTTCTTTTCCATCGTGTTGTTATCCGCCTTGACCAGCGCCATCGCGCTGCTGACCCTTGCCAGCAGCCAGCGCGACGCCGAAGCGATTAACATTGCCGGTTCCCTGCGAATGCAGAGCTACCGCCTGGGCTACGAAATGCAGCGCGCCAGCCCGGAGCTGCAAGCCCATCGCCAGAACTGGCAGCAGACGTTAAGCGCCCCGGCGCTGCTGGCGCTTGACCGCTGGTACGTGCCGGACGACGTGAAGCAGCGCTATCAGCAGCTGCACCTCGCCTGGCAGGAGATGGACGCGCAGATAGCCAACGGCAACAGCGGCTGGTATCAGGCGCATATCCAGAACTTCGTCGGGCGTATCGACGCCTTCGTGCTCGCACTTCAGCACTATACGGAACACAAAATCCGCCTGGTTATCCTGATCTCGCTTATCGGCGGCGTGGGCATTTTACTGCTGGCCGTGCTGACGCTGCGCCGCATCCGCCGTGAGGTGGTCGCCCCGCTGAACCATCTGGTGGCCGCCAGCGAGCGCATCGAACAGGGCATTTTTGATATCCCGGCTCCAGACACCCGCCTGCCCAACGAGCTGGGCAATTTATCCCTCGCCTTTAACCACATGTCGGCAGAGCTGCACACGCTGTATCGCTCGCTGGAGCAGTCGGTTGCCGAAAAGACCCGGCACCTGAACGACGCGCACCAGCAGCTCGAAATGCTGTTCAAATGCTCTCAGGCGCTGAACACCGGGCAGATAGACAGCCACTGTTTCCGCCACATATTGCAGATTGTGCAGGAGTACGCGCAGATGGGTTTTCTGGCGCTGCGCACCAGCGACGACTGGCAGCTGTTTGAGGGAAAAGAAGCCCCGCAGATGGCGACGCACAACCTGCCGGTGGTGATGCAGGAGACCCTTTACGGCGAGCTGCGCTGGCAAAGCGAGGCCGGGGACACCCTCACGCCGCTGATGAAAAGCGTGGCGACGATGCTCGGGCGCGGGCTCTATTTCAACGAGGCGCAGAAGCACTACCAGCAGCTGCTGCTGATGGAGGAGCGCGCCACCATCGCCCGCGAGCTGCACGATTCGCTGGCGCAGGTGCTCTCTTACCTGCGCATTCAGCTCACCCTGCTTAAACACGCGGTCCCGGAGGAGAACGCCCCGGCGCAGACGATTATTGGCGATTTCTCTCGCGAGCTGAACAACGCCTGGCGCCAGCTGCGCGAGCTGCTTACCACCTTCCGCCTGACGCTCAACCACGCCAACCTGCCGGGAGCGCTTCAGGAGTCTCTCGACAGCCTGCAAAGCCAGACGCAGGCGAAGCTTGTCCTCGACTGCCGCCTCTCCTCGCTGGCGCTGGATGCGCAGCGCCAGGTGCATCTGCTCCAGATTGTGCGTGAAGCGGTGCTCAACGCCATCAAACATTCAGGGGCGAGCGAAATCACGGTTAGCTGCGTGACCGCTGCGGACGGAACGCACAGCGTCACGGTGCGGGATAACGGCGTCGGTATTGGCGAGGCCAGCGAGCCGCCGGGACATTACGGATTGAACATTATGCGCGAGCGCGCCGAAAGGCTTGGCGGCACGCTGCGCTTTTCGCAACCGCCGGGTGGCGGGACGCAGGTCAGCGTGACATTCACCTCGCCGATGAACATCGCGGGTAAATAACGGTAAATTAGCGGCAAAGGCGACCGTCAGGCCCGGACCATGCGTGATACTTGCCATGCTGCCTGCGGGGAGAAGCGCTGTAAAAGGGCATGATAATTTACACTATCTCCTTTTTTTCTCCACGTTTGGCCTGCGCCTTACCGCTAGAGTTAGGCGGGCAATATACAATAATGACGTGCTGCAAAATGAGGTCACATTTACATGGCGAATTTCTTTATCGATCGCCCCATTTTTGCCTGGGTGCTTGCGATACTTTTGTGTCTGACGGGCGTCCTGGCCATTACTTCACTTCCCGTTGAGCAATATCCCGACCTGGCACCGCCAAACGTCCGTATCACCGCCAACTACCCCGGCGCATCGGCACAAACGCTGGAAAATACTGTAACCCAGGTGGTCGAACAGAACATGACCGGGCTGGATAACCTGATGTACATGTCCTCCCAGAGCAGCGCCACCGGGCAGGCAACCATCACCCTGAGCTTTACCGCGGGCACGGACCCGGATGAAGCCGTCCAGCAGGTGCAAAACCAGCTGCAATCCGCCATGCGTAAACTGCCGCAGGCGGTGCAAAATCAGGGGGTCACCGTGCGTAAAACCGGTGACACCAACATCCTGACCATCGCCTTTGTCTCCACCGACGGCTCAATGGATAAACAGGATATTGCCGACTACGTGGCCAGTAATATTCAGGATCCGCTTAGCCGTATTAACGGCGTCGGCGATATCGACGCCTATGGCTCGCAGTACTCCATGCGCATCTGGCTCGATCCGAACAAGCTTAACAGCGTCCAGATGACCGCCACCGACGTGACGGACGCCATCAAATCCCAGAACGCCCAAATCGCCGTCGGACAGCTAGGGGGGACTCCGTCCGTCGATAATCAGGCGCTGAACGCCACCATCAACTCGCAGTCGCTGCTCCAGACCCCTGACCAGTTCCGCAATATCACGCTGCGGGTCAATCAGGACGGTTCCGAGGTCAAACTCGGGGATGTCGCCACGGTAGAAATGGGCGCCGAAAAGTATGATTACCTCAGCCGCTTCAATGGCAATCAGGCCTCCGGTTTAGGGGTAAAGCTGGCATCCGGGGCCAACGAAATGGCGACCGCGAAGCTGGTGTTAGATCGCCTGGACGAGCTGTCGCAGTATTTCCCGCACGGGCTGGAGTATAAGGTCGCCTACGAAACCACCTCGTTCGTGAAGGCGTCAATTGAGGACGTGGTGAAAACCCTGCTCGAAGCGATCGCTCTGGTCTTCCTGGTGATGTATCTGTTCCTGCAAAACTTCCGCGCCACGCTTATCCCCACCATCGCCGTGCCGGTGGTGCTGCTCGGCACCTTCGCCGTGCTCTATACCTTCGGCTACAGCATTAACACCCTGACCATGTTTGCCATGGTGCTGGCGATAGGCCTGCTGGTGGACGATGCCATCGTGGTGGTCGAGAACGTCGAGCGCATCATGAGCGAGGAGGGGCTGTCGCCGCGCGAGGCGACGCGAAAATCAATGGGGCAAATCCAGGGGGCGCTGGTCGGTATCGCGATGGTGCTCTCGGCGGTATTTATTCCGATGGCCTTCTTCGGCGGCACGACCGGGGCGATTTACCGCCAGTTCTCCATCACCATCGTTTCGGCGATGGTGCTGTCGGTGCTGGTGGCGATGATCCTGACACCCGCGCTCTGTACCACCATCCTCAAACCGCTGCACAAAGGCGAACATCACGGCCAGAAAGGGTTCTTCGGCTGGTTTAACCGCATGTTCAACCGCAACGCCGCGCGTTACGAAGCGGGCGTCGGGCGCGTGCTGAGCCGCAGCCTGCGCTGGATGGTGATCTACGTGCTGCTGCTGGGCGGCATGGTGTTCCTGTTCCTGCGCCTGCCGACGTCGTTCCTGCCGATGGAAGACCGCGGCATGTTTATCACCTCGGTACAGCTGCCGAGCGGCGCGACGCAGCAACAGACCTTAAAAGTGGTCGAGAAAGTGGAGCAGTATTTCCACACCAAAGAGAAAGATAACGTCGTGTCGGTGTTCGCCACCGTGGGCTCGGGCCCCGGCGGTAACGGACAGAACGTGGCGCGTATGTTCGTGCGCCTGAAGGACTGGGACGCGCGCGATCCGGATACCGGCTCGTCGTTTGCCATCATCGAGCGCGCCACGCATGCCTTTAAAGAGATTAAAGAGGCCCGCGTATTTGCCAGCAGCCCGCCCGCCATCAGCGGCTTGGGCAGCTCCGCCGGGTTTGATATGGAGCTTCAGGATCACGCCGGCGCGGGTCATGACGCGCTGATGGCCGCCCGCGATAAGCTCTTAGAGCTGGCGGGCAAAGACGCTACCCTTACCCGCGTTCGCCACAACGGGCTTGATGACAGCCCGCAGCTACAGGTGGATATCGACCAGCGCAAAGCGCAGGCTCTGGGGGTATCGATTGATGATATCAACGACACGCTGCAAACGGCCTGGGGCTCAAGCTACGTGAATGACTTTATGGACAGGGGCCGCGTGAAGAAGGTGTACGTCCAGTCTGCCGCGCCGTTCCGCATGCTGCCGGACGATATCAACCGCTGGTACGTGCGTAACAACGCGGGCGGGATGGTGCCCTTCTCGGCCTTCGCCAGCTCGCACTGGGAGAGCGGCTCCCCGCGCCTGGAACGTTACAACGGCTATTCGGCGGTAGAGATCGTCGGTGAAGCCGCGCCGGGCATCAGTACCGGGACGGCGATGGATACGATGGAAAAACTGGTGCAGCAGCTGCCGAGCGGGTTTGGCCTCCAGTGGACGGCAATGTCCTACCAGGAACGCCTCTCCGGTGCGCAGGCGCCCGCGCTGTATGCTCTGTCGCTGCTGGTGGTGTTCCTCTGTCTGGCCGCGCTGTATGAAAGCTGGTCGGTGCCCTTCTCGGTCATGCTGGTGGTTCCGCTGGGGGTGATTGGCGCCCTGCTGGCAACCTGGATGCGCGGTCTTGAAAACGATGTCTACTTCCAGGTGGGGCTGCTGACGGTCATCGGCCTGTCGGCGAAAAACGCCATTCTGATCGTGGAGTTTGCCAACGAGATGAACGCCAAAGGCCACGATCTGCTGGAATCGACTCTCCACGCCTGCCGCCAGCGCCTGCGCCCGATTCTGATGACCTCGCTGGCGTTTGTCTTCGGCGTCCTGCCGATGGCGACCAGCTCCGGCGCGGGCTCCAGCAGCCAGCACGCGGTAGGCACCGGCGTGATGGGCGGTATGATCTCCGCTACCGTTCTGGCTATCTATTTTGTCCCGCTGTTCTTTGTCCTGGTGCGCCGTCGCTTCCCGCTGAAAGAGCGTCCTGAGTAAACTGCTGGCGGATAACAGGTATAAAAAAGGCGGCTTTTTAAGCCGCCTTTTTTTGTGTGATTAATTCACACTATGGTTATTTTAGGAATAGTAGTGCTCTTGCAATTCTCACTGGATATCATTTACGAAGCATGCCTTCGATAAAGTCTTTCCAGTTCCCCAGTTCACGTTCAATCATAATTGCCTCTCTTATTATTATGCGTATTCTACGAAAACCTACCATCATTGTGAAGACGCTTTACCCCATCGCTGTGATTGCTCCCCGCCCACTGCACCGGACTTACGCTAAATATGAGCGTTGCCGATTAAATTTTATGTGACCAATAGCAACATTCTGAAATAACCACGCGAGCGGGTGAGTTTTATTTTACCGCCTGAGATTACTCGCATTTTAAACATGATGGACAACTATGCTTAAATGATGAAAGAATATTCAGCTAACAGATGTACGTTGAATAAAATCGACGGATAAATTAAGCGAAATTAAGATTGTGTTATATTTCCCTTAAGGATATATCGTCGAAATAACTGAACATTTATTCATCATAAGAACAAAAGGATTCAACATGGTTGTGATGTACGGCATTAAAAACTGCGACACCATCAAAAAAGCGCGCCGCTGGCTGGAGGCGCACGGCGTCGAGTATCGTTTTCACGACTACCGCGCCGACGGGCTGGATGCAGAATTTCTGCATACCGCCATTAACGAACTGGGCTGGGAAGCGCTGCTGAACACCCGTGGCACCACCTGGCGCAAGCTGGATGAATCCGTGAGGGCAGGCATCACTGACGCCGACAGCGCGGCCGCGCTGATGCTGGAAATGCCGGCAATTATTAAACGCCCATTGCTCTGCGCGCCAGGGCAGCCTATGCTGCTGGGTTTTAATGAATCTCTTTATCAGACTTATTTTGTTGAGGTGTAGTCTATGTCATGCCCGGTCATTGAGCTGACTCAGCAGCTTATTCGCCGCCCTTCCCTCAGCCCGGACGACGCAGGTTGCCAGGCTTTAATGATTGAGCGCCTGCGCGCGATCGGTTTTACCGTCGAGCATATGGATTTTGGCGATACCCAGAACTTCTGGGCATGGCGCGGTCAGGGCGAAACGCTGGCCTTTGCCGGACATACGGACGTGGTTCCCGCTGGCGATGCCGACCGCTGGATCAACCCGCCTTTTGAACCAACGATCCGCGACGGCATGCTGTTTGGTCGCGGCGCGGCGGACATGAAAGGTTCGCTGGCGGCGATGGTGGTGGCGGCAGAGCGCTTCGTGGCGCAGCATCCCAATCATAAAAACCGCCTCGCGTTTCTGATCACCTCTGATGAAGAGGCCAGCGCGCAGAACGGCACCGTAAAGGTTGTCGAAGCGCTGATGGCGCGCAACGAACGCCTGGACTACTGCCTGGTGGGCGAGCCGTCCAGCACCGAAGTGGTGGGTGACGTGGTGAAAAACGGGCGTCGCGGCTCCATGACATGCAACCTCACCATTCACGGCGTACAGGGGCACGTGGCCTATCCGCATCTGGCCGATAACCCGGTTCACCGCGCCGCACCAATGCTCAACGAACTGGTGGCTATCGAGTGGGATAAAGGCAACGAATTTTTCCCGCCGACCAGTATGCAGATTGCCAACGTGAAGGCCGGAACGGGCAGCAATAACGTCATTCCGGGTGATTTTTTCGTGCAGTTTAACTTCCGCTTCAGCACCGAGTTAACCGACGAGATGATTAAATCGCGCGTGATTGCGCTGCTGGAAAAATACGAGCTGCGTTACACCGTCGACTGGTGGATCTCCGGCCAGCCGTTCCTGACCCAGCGCGGTAAGCTGGTGGATGCGGTAGTGAACGCTATCTCGCACTATAATGAAATTAAGCCACAACTGCTGACGACCGGCGGAACATCAGACGGTCGTTTTATTGCCCGCATGGGCGCACAGGTTGTCGAACTCGGGCCGGTGAATGCCACCATTCATAAAATCAATGAATGTGTTAACGCAGCGGATTTACAGCTGCTGGCCCGTATGTATCAACGCATCATGGAGCAACTCGTCGCCTGACGAACGCTCTGATAAGGAATAGCAAATGGACTGGCTGGCAAAATATTGGTGGATTTTGGTACTGGTGTTTTTGGTAGGCGTTTTGCTCAACGTGATTAAAGATCTTAAGCGCGTTGACCATAAAAAATTCCTCGCCAACAAACCGGATCTGCCGCCGCACCGTGATTTTAACGACAAGTGGGACGATGACGACAACTGGCCGAATAAAGACCAGAAGAAGTAATTGTATCTTCCCCTCATCCTAACCCTCTCCCCATAGGGGAGAGGGGACTGCTTTTCACCCTCGCCCCTTCGGGGAGAGGGCCGGGGTGAGGGGCTAAAACATCACATAAACTCAACGATATCATCATCGTTTGGCTTACCGCCGCTCAGCGCTTCATCAAAGTAGTGCTTCGGAACGGTATAGCGCAGATGGTCGAGCGCAAACTGCATGCTGCGATCATCGATGGCATGTCCCAGCTCATCCACAATATCCAGCGTCACGTCCCCGCCTGCCGCAATCAGCGCTTCCTGCGCGGCAACCGCATGAGAAAGCTCAATCACCCGGTCTTCACCGCCGTGGATCAGGTGGATCGTGGTCTGGGTGGTCGCCGTCTGCGGTAAGCTGGCAAAGCGGCCGTTGAAGGCAATCACGCGCGATACCAGACCCGGCTGCGCCTTGATGCTCTCAAGAGACATAATCGACCCCTGCGAGAAACCAATCAGCGCGGTGGCCTCCGCCCCTACGCCGCTCTGCTGCTGCCAGTAGCGCACCGTGTCGATAAAGGTCGGCATGATGGCATCAATACGCGCCTGCCGATTCTCTTCCGTTACGCCCTGCACCGAAAACCACTGGCGACCGTTCGGGCCGCACGGCTCAACGCCGCCGATGCTGACGATTAACGCCTCCGGGAAGATGGGCGCAAACCAGCTGCCAATCTGCCCCATATTGACGGCGTTATCGCCCACGCCATGAAACAGAAGCAGCAGCTGTTTTGCCGGTTTGTCAGGGCTCTGGACAACAAAATGGTCGTGTTTCATGGCGATCTCCTTAATTGATAAGCGGAATTTTACGCCTCTCGGGGGTAATGACCATGCCACTTTACTGAAGAAGTCATTGAAAAAATTGCCATTGCAAAACGGTCTCTTCCAGCTGCTGGCAGCGGGTATTATCGAGCGCCGCCAGCATCTGCGCCGCGTCACGCCGCAGCGCCACCAGCAGCGCTTTTCGCCCCGCCAGCCCCAGCCCGGCACAGAGTTCGCTCTCCTCTTTACGCCCCTCGATTCTTCCTCGCAGCGCCGCAGCAGGGGTATCAACCGCCAGCAGCAGACGGGTGAGCGCGGCAACCGAGGTCGGGAACGGTCGGTGGGCAAAGGCAAAACCGGCCAGCTCGAGCCAGTCGTCATCATTAAGGGTAGCTTCCCAGCGATCGTCCACCGGGATCTTTTCGTCATTCCACGCGGATAACACCCGCGCATCCCGACATAAACGCAGATGCTCCTGCTGGCACAGCGCCTGCCCCGCCTCGCTGAGCGGCAGCAGGGCCATCGCCGTGTAGCAGCCGCTGCTGGCCTCACGGTGGCTGCCCATGCGCACCAGCACAAAGCCGCACCGCTGCCAGAAGCGCCACAGCTCGTCGGTATAGCCAAAGCTGACGGAGAGATAATCCTGCGCGGCCTGCCGCTGCGCGCCCCGGATCAGCGCCTGGCCGATCCCTTCCCGCTGCCGAGCGGGGTGAACGGCGACGCGGGTGACGCGCTGGCCTGTGAGGGTTGCCGCCAGCGGAGAGCCGCCGTGCGCCGCCAGCGACTGGGCCACCAGATTGCCGCGCGGACGGCGAAAGCCCGCCCACACCGCACGGCTCAATCCCGCGCTTAATCCGCCCTCTTCCACCTGCCACAGCGCGCCCGCGATGCCGATATCCGTGGCGGCGACGGTAAAATGCTGTCCCGGCGCGTCCATCATCCGGCGCAAATCGAGCGGCGAGGTGCGATAGTGCGCGGCGCTTAACAGCTCATACAGGCTCGCGGTGGGTTCAGACGGGCCAATCCGCACCGCCCCGTCGGGAACCTGGTAGATAGGCGTATCGTCAAACAGCAGCGCATCGGCAATCACGCGCTCCAGCGGGCAGCCCGCCGCCCAGCGGATCGGGTCAGAGAGGGTGAAGCGCTGCAACCCGGCAAACCGGGCGCAAAATTTGAGTAAAAAGCCCCGTCCGGTGCCTTCGTAACCCTGCACCGTGGTGGTGAGCAGCACGCGCGGGAAACGCGCCACCAGGCGTTCCAGAAGCGGGCCGGGAATAGCCGCCGCCTCATCGACAATCAGCCAGTCCGCCTCAACCGAGGAGGCCAGCAGCGCGTCCGGTGCCATAAAGCGGTAGTTATCGCCCGCAAACCGGGCCATCACCTCCGTCGCCCCTTTTGCTGGCGCGGTGACCACGGCCTGCCCGGTCATGCTGTTCAGCAGCATTCCGGCCAGCGCGGACTTACCGCGCCCGCGCGCGGCGGTCACCGCCACCACGCCTGTACGTAACGCTAAAAGCGCATCCAGAATGTCGGCCTGCTCGCGCAGCGGCTCGCCATTTGCGGGCTGCCAGTCGGGTAGCGCAGGCGGGGGAGAAATGTGCAGCGGCTGATGCTGCTGCCACACAATCACGTCAGGATCGGCCGCGAGGGTGCGGCAAAAATGGCGGACAAAACGCGGGGTGGCGATGGGCTCCGCGCTGTCGCTCCAGCGAAGGGAATCGGCGTCCGGCCGTTCAGGCCAGTCGGACAAGGGCGGAACCAACAGCACCAGCAGGCTACCTGCGCGCAGCGTGCCGCTGAGGGCGGCAAAGGCCGACACGTCAAAGCCGCTGCGGGCGTCGAAAATGGCGTGCAGAAACTCACGCCCGAGCAGCGCGCTTAGCGCCTTCGGTGCGCCGTGCGGCTCCACGGGCGCATCATCGCCCACCCACAGCCAGTCTCCGCGCTGCTGCTCGCGCAGGGCAAGCGCCTGCTCCTGCGCCCAGCTCCCGTCACCGCTGACCACCACCAGCCGACGGTGCCCCTTGCGCCGCAGCTCGCTAATCAGACCTTCAAACGGCATCAGTTACAGCGCTTTACCGAAGGTATTGCACTGGTTCGGATCCCCGCTGGCGAAACCGCGCTTAAACCAGCTGTAGCGCTGCTCGGAGGTGCCGTGCGTAAAGCTGTCCGGCACCACGCGGCCCTGGCTTTGCTGTTGCAGACGGTCGTCGCCAATCGCCTGCGCGGCATTCAGCGCCTCTTCTAAATCCCCCGCCTCCAGCACGCCCTGCTGCTGCATGCTGTGGCCCCAGACGCCCGCGAAGCAGTCAGCCTGCAACTCCATGCGTACGGAGAGGCGGTTAACTTCGGTCTGGGAGGCATTTTGCTGAAGCTGGCGCACTTTGGGCTCAATGCCCAACAGTTTTTGTACGTGGTGCCCGACTTCATGCGCAATCACGTAGCCTTGGGCAAAATCGCCGTCGGCGCCCAGCTTGCTTTTCATGTCGTCGTAGAAGGAGAGATCGATATAAACGGTGCTGTCGGCAGGACAGTAAAACGGCCCCATCACCGATTGACCGGTGCCGCATCCGGTGCGGGTTGCGCCACGGTACATCACCAGTTTTGGCTGCTGGTAGGTGCGCCCCATTTTCTCGAAGAGCTGGCTCCAGGTATCTTCCGTGGTCGCGAGGATCACCGAGGTAAACCTGGCCGCTTCATCTTCATTCGGGCTGATAGAGCGCGGAGATTGTTGCTGCTGTTGCAGCGGTTGTCCGGTCATCAGACCGGTGAGATCGACGCCGTAGTAGCCCGCCACCAGCACCACGATCAGCAGAACGATACCGCCCTTCCCGCTCGGTAACCGGAAGCCCGGCCCGCCCATGGAAGGCCCGCCGCCGCCACTGCTGCGTCTGTCTTCTACATTGTCACTTTCACGACGCCCTTGCCAGCGCATAACCACCTCGAACTATTCCATTAATAATAGCTATGATCGTAGGCGGTTAACGGCAAGATTACCATAGGAAACAAAGGTAAGACGCCAAAGGAGTTGGTCATCCTTTGGCGATTGAGGGGCTTAGTCGAGCTTAACGCCTAAACGATGAGCTACCGCTTCGTAGGCTTCAATCAGGCCACCGAGGCTCTGACGGAAACGGTCTTTGTCCATTTTATCGAGGGTTTCTTTGTCCCACAGGCGGCTGCCGTCCGGCGAAAACTCATCGCCCAGCACCACTTCGCCTTTGAACAGACCGAACTCCAGCTTGAAGTCGACCAGGATCAGACCCGCGTCATCAAACAGCTTTTTCAGCACGTCGTTCGCTTTGTAGGTCAGCTCCTGCATACGCGCGAGGTTCTCTTTGCTCACCCAGCCGAAGGTTTCACAGTAGGATTCGTTGACCATCGGGTCGTGCATGGCGTCGTTTTTCAGGAACAGATCGAACAGCGGTGGGTTCAGCTCGATACCTTCTTCAATGCCCAGACGCTTCACCAGGGAGCCAGCGGCGCGGTTACGCACGACACACTCAACCGGAACCATATCCAGTTTTTTCACCAGACATTCCGTGTCGGACAGCAACGCTTCCATCTGGGTTGGAATGCCCGCTTCGGCCAGTTTGGTCATAATGAAGTGGTTGAACTTGTTGTTCACCATGCCTTTACGATCGAACTGCTCAATGCGTGCGCCATCCCCTGCTGACGTATCATTGCGGAATTCGAGCACCAACAGATCCGGGTTTTCCGTGCTGTATACGGTTTTCGCTTTGCCACGATACAACTCAGCTTGCTTCTGCATCTTCATTACTCCTGGTGTGATGATTTGTGTTCAAAACTGAGGATATTATGCCACGCACACGTTTGCGTAGCACTAAAATAAAAAGGGCTGGATTAACCAGCCCTCTTTTTACTTGCTGAATGCAGCCTGGAAGACCGCCACCAGCGCATCGTTCTGCGACTGGGTCAGCGTGTGACCTTTCGGATCGATAAACTGCAAGCTGCTGCGGTTATCGAGGTCACCGACCTGAATTTTGTAATCGCCCGCGGCCAGCCCTGGGTCGCGTGCGCCCAGCTCCTGCCATGCGCTATCGGACAGCGGCTTATAGGTTGCCGTCATGCTGCCCGTTGAACGGGTGCTGTCGGAAACTTTCATGCCCACTTTTTCCAGCGTTGCTGGCAGACGTTGCCAGGTCTGGTTAAACGGCGCACGTACAACCAGCATCGGCAGACCGGTATCATCCGCCGCGCTTTGCACGTCAAAGGTCGCACCGTTGCGATTCTGCGCAGCGTTGGCCGCGTCGGTCGCGTTCTTATCCAGACCCGCCGCGATGACGTTCAGCATTTCGGTGCTGTAGCGCTGCATAGAGGACGGATCGGCAACCGGCTTGCCCGCCTGTTCCAGGTTCAGCAGCTTAACGGTAACCGCCTGCTGATAGCCCTGAGGCTTAACGGAGACTTGATAACGACCACGGTACTGCTGATCTTCATCCAGACGATTCCATTCGACCCAGTCGGTGGAGAGGGTCTGGCTGGCGTCATCGCGCTTCGTAATGGTGTAATTTTTCGCCTGGATAACGCTGACGACCTGTGACCACAGCGAGCTGTTGCGCCCACTTTCAACCAGCAGGGAAGCGGTATCACCGGTGAACTGGGTACGCGCCCCGCTCACCAGCGCCAGAGGCTGTGCTGGCGGACGAATATCGAGCGCTTTACCGACCTGACCGCTACCGTTGGTCACGGGAATATTGTAATCGCCATTCTGGATCGGCAGGATCATGCCGGCCGGCGCGTGAAGTTCAGCAAGCGGCGCCGCATCCAGATAGGATTCATCACCGCTCACCTGGCGCTTGTAGCGCGAGTCTGAACTACAGGCAGCGAGCAGCATAATAAGCGAAACACCCGCAACCTTCGCCAGGCGCGACTTCTGTACTGAATAAGCCATCAAATCTCCCTAAACTTTACAGCAAACCGGCATGTTTCAGCGCGCCAGCGACGATGTCACGACCGTGGTCGGTAATCGGTGTCATTGGCAGACGCAACGTATCGGTTGCTACAAGTCCCAATTCCTTACAAGCCCATTTCACTGGGATCGGATTGGGTTCGACAAATAATTTATTGTGCAACGGCATCAGACGTTGATTGATTACGCGAGCTTCGTCGAAATGACCGGCCGCAGCCAGTTTGCACATTTCGGCCATATCACGCGCCGCCACGTTTGAGGTGACGGAAATCACGCCATGACCACCAAGCTGCATGAAGTCCAGCGCAGTCGCATCATCGCCACTGAGCAGGATAAAGTCATCTGAAACCAGCTCTTTGATCTGATGAACGCGACTTAAGTTCCCGGTTGCTTCTTTGATCCCGATAATATTTTTTACTTTCGAGAGGCGACCAACGGTTTCCGGCAGCATATCGCAGCCGGTACGGGACGGCACATTATACAGAATTTGTGGCAAGTCAGTATGTTCAGCGATGGCTTTGAAATGCTGGAACAGACCTTCCTGGGTAGGACGGTTGTAATAAGGGGTGACCGTCAGACAGCCGACAATGCCGCTGTCGTTAAAACGTTGGGTCAGGCTGATGGCTTCTGCGGTGGCGTTTGCCCCGGTTCCTGCGATGACCGGAATACGCCCGTCGGCCAGCTCCAGGGTCAGCATCACCACGTCGCCGTGCTCTTCGTGGCTCAGCGTTGCGGATTCACCGGTAGTCCCTACCGAAACGATCGCCGAGGTTCCATTGGCGACATGATAATCAATCAGCTTTTTCATGCTGGACCGGCAGACATTACCTTTTTCATCCATCGGTGTAACAAGCGCGACAATACTTCCCGTAAACATGGGCCATCCTCTGTGCGAACAAGAGCCTCAATGTTACGTTTGGAACTGTAATAAAAGCAAGCGACCTGAGGCTCTCAGGCGGTTGTATGCATGTTTTTTTTATGCTTTCCTTAGGAAGACTTAACCACGCAAAGGAAGAACAGGTTTGACAACCTCATCACAACATTACCTGGTTATCACTGCGCTGGGTGCTGACAGGCCGGGTATCGTGAACACCATCACCCGCCACGTGAGCAGCTGCGGCTGCAATATCGAAGACAGCCGCCTGGCTATGCTGGGTGAAGAGTTCACATTTATTATGCTGCTTTCCGGGTCATGGAACGCCATTACGCTCATTGAATCTACCCTTCCGCTTAAAGGCGCGGAGCTGGATTTGCTGATCGTGATGAAACGGACCACCGCTCGCCCGCGTCCGGCGATGCCTGCGAGCGTCTGGGTACAGGTTGAAGTCCCCGATTCACCGCATCTTATCGAACGTTTTACCGCGCTGTTTGACAGCCATGACATGAACATTGCCGAACTGGTTTCGCGCACGCAACCCGGGGACGAGAGCACGCTTCCTACGCTGTTTATTCAGATTACCGCGCACAGCCCTGCCTCGCAGGATGCCTCAAATATCGAGCAAGCGTTTAAAGCCCTCTGTACAGAATTAAACGCGCAGGGCAGTATAAGCGTCGTCGATTATTCTCAGCATGAACAGGATGGAGTTGATTAATGAATCCACTGAAAGCCGGTGACATCGCACCGAAATTTAGCCTGCCGGATCAGGACGGCGAGCAAGTAAATTTGACCGACTTCCAGGGACAGCGTGTTCTGGTTTATTTCTATCCGAAAGCCATGACGCCGGGCTGTACCGTACAGGCCTGCGGTTTACGCGACAACATGGACGAGTTGAAAAAAGCGGGTGTTGAAGTGCTGGGTATCAGCACCGACAAATCAGAGAAGCTGTCACGTTTCGCGGAAAAAGAGCTGCTGAACTTTACGCTGCTTTCCGATGAAGACCATCAGGTCTGCGAGCAGTTTGGCGTCTGGGGCGAGAAGTCCTTCATGGGCAAAACCTACGACGGCATTCACCGCATCAGCTTCCTGATCGACGCCGACGGCAAAATTGAGTATGTGTTTGATGATTTCAAAACCAGCAATCACCACGACGTGGTGTTGAACTGGCTGAAGCAGAGCGCCTGATAAACATCACGCTTCCCCCCTCTCCCCGTGGGAGAGGGCCGGGGTGAGGGCATCAGACCGCACAAACCCTACTTCTCTTCCACCGCCGGGACATCCGGCCATGCGTGAACCACCGCTTTAATCAGCGTGGCCAGCGGAATGGCAAAGAACACGCCCCAGAATCCCCACAGCCCGCCGAAAATCACCACCGACAGAATAATCACCAGCGGATGCAGGTTAACCGCTTCCGAGAACAGCACCGGCACCAGCAGGTTGCCGTCCAGCCCCTGAATAATCAGATATACCGCGAAGCAGCTCCAGAACTCCGTGCCCAAGCCGAACTGGAACAGCGCGACCCCGATAACAGGAATGGTCACCACAAACGCGCCGATATAGGGGATAAGCACCGACAGCCCCACCAGCACCGCCAGCAGCAGCGAATAGTTCAGCCCGAAGATCAGGAAGCCAATCCAGGTGGCAACGCCCACCACAATCATCTCCAGCACCTTGCCGCGAATGTAGTTGGTGATCTGCTGGTTCATCTCTTCCCACACCTGCCCAGCCAGACCGCGATTGCGCGGCAGGATGCGCCGCACGGCGTTGAGCATCTGCTCTTTGTCTTTGACCAGGAAGAAAACCATTAGCGGCACCAGTACCAGATAGACCGCCAGCGTCAGCAGCCCGACCAGCGAGGCCAGGGAGTATTTCACTACCGAATCGCCCATCGTCATGATGCGGGCGCGCATGTTTTCCGCCATCGCGTCGATAATGCCCGCATCCATCAGCGCCGGATAACGGCGCGGCAGCGTGGCGGCAAAATCGGAGAGCTTGTTTAACATGCCCGGCATGTCGCGGATCAGGTAAATCCCCTGCTGCCAGGCTATTGGCATCACCACGAACGACATCAGCAGCAGAATGCCGACAAATAGCACCAGCACAATGCTGGTCGCCCAGCGGCGGGAGCAGCCGATGTGCTCAAGACGCGCCGTTGGCCACTCCAGCAGATAGGCCAGCACGATAGCCACCAGCAGCGGCGCGAGCAGGCCGCTAAAGAAGAAAAGGATGCCGAATCCGGCAACCAGTATAACCAGCAGCGCTATGGCTTCCGGATCGCTAAAACGACGCCGATACCACTGCATTAACATTTCGAGCATACATCCCTTCCCTGAATCTGACGGCTGTAGAGCAAACGGGAATTGTATCTAACTGTCACAAAAAAGACTTTCGCTTTTTGTATCGCTGTAACGATCCGTAAAAGCCTGATGAATGGGATTTTCTTCATGCGGCAACACGGCTACACTCGCAGAGCAGTCGGGATGAACGATATACGGGTTCGTCGGTCAAATTAGCACATCCAACATACAGGACAGTGGTTATGTTCAGGCAGTTGAGAAAAACACTGGTTGCGACACTTATCGCCGCGCTGACGGTGGGTCAGGTCATGCCTGCTTTTGCTGACTCTTCCGATAACCTGCCGGATATGGGCACCTCAGCAGGAAGCACGCTCTCCATCGGCCAGGAGATGCAGATGGGGGATTACTACGTGCGCCAGCTGCGCGGTAGTGCGCCTCTGATCAATGACCCCCTTCTGGTGCAGTACATTAACGGCCTCGGGATGCGCCTGGTTGCTCACGCCAACTCGGTGAAGACCCCTTTCCACTTCTATTTGATCAATAACGACGAGATTAACGCCTTCGCCTTCTTCGGCGGCAACGTGGTGCTGCACTCGGCGTTATTCCGCTACTCCGATAACGAAAGCCAGCTGGCGTCGGTGATGGCGCACGAAATTTCCCACGTCACCCAGCGCCACCTCGCTCGTGCGATGGAAGACCAAAAGCGCAACGCGCCGCTGACCTGGGTTGGCGCGCTGGGTTCGATTTTACTGGCGATGGCCAGCCCGCAGGCGGGGATGGCGGCGCTGACCGGTACGCTCGCGGGCACGCGTCAGGGGATGATCAGCTTTACCCAGCAGAACGAGCAGGAGGCTGACCGTATCGGCATTCAGGTTTTACAGCGCTCGGGCTTTGATCCGCAGGCGATGCCGACCTTCCTTGAAAAACTGCTCGATCAGGCGCGCTACTCCTCGCGTCCGCCTGAAATTCTGTTGACCCACCCGCTGCCGGAAAGCCGCCTGTCGGACGCGCGTAACCGTGCCAACCAGATGCGTCCGGTGGTGGTGCAATCGTCGCAGGATTTCTATCTGGCGAAGGTGAGAACGCTCGGGATGTACAACTCCGGGCGGAACCAGCTCACCAGCGATCTGCTGGACGCGCTGGCAAAAGGCAACGTGCGCGAGAAAAATGCCGCGCAGTACGGCCAGGCGCTTCAGGCGATGGAAACCAGCAAATACGATGAGGCGCGCAAATCGCTGCAACCGCTGCTTTCCGCAGAGCCGAACAATCCCTGGTATCTCGACCTGGCTACCGATATCGATCTGGGGCAGAAAAAGGCGAACGATGCCATTAACCGCCTGAAAAATGCCAAAGACCTGCGTAATAACCCGGTGTTGCAGCTTAACCTGGCGAACGCCTACTTGCAGGGCGGCCAGCCGGGCGAAGCGGCCAACATCCTGAACCGCTACACGTTCAATAATAAAGACGATCAAAACGGCTGGGATCTGCTGGCGCAGGCCGAAGCGCAGCTGGGGAATCGCGATCAGGAGCTAGCGGCGCGCGCGGAAGGCTTTGCGCTGGTCGGCCGCCTCGATCAGGCGATCTCTATGCTGAGCAGCGCGAGCGCCCAGGTGAAGCTTGGCAGCCTGCAACAGGCGCGCTACGACGCCCGTATCGATCAGCTGCGCGGATTGCAGCAGCGCTTTAAGCCGTACGAGAAGATGTAATTAAGGAGAGATGTGATGACAGACGCGGTAAAAATCTACCATAACCCTCGCTGCTCGAAGAGCCGCGATACCCTGAGCCTGCTGAAGTCTAACGGCGTCGAGCCGGAGGTGGTGCTCTACCTGGAGACCCCGCCCGATGCGCAGACGATCAAAGCACTGCTGAAGATGCTGGAAATGGGCAGCGCGCGCGAGCTGATGCGCCAGAAAGAAGATCTGTATAAATCGTTAAATCTGGCTGATTCGCACCTGAGCGAAGAGCAGCTGATTCAGGCGATGGTAGACAATCCGAAGCTGATCGAGCGCCCGATTGTAGTGGCGAACGGTAAAGCGCGTATCGGTCGTCCGCCGGAAGATGTGCTGGAAATTTTATAAGCGTGTTGCCCGGTTGCGAAGGCTTACCGGGCACAATCAGAGTTTCAGAATATCTTTCACAAACGGAATGGTCAGCTTGCGCTGTGCGGTGATGGAGGCGCGATCGAGCTGATCGAGCGTATCGAAGAGCGTGCGCATTTCCCTGTCCAGACGCTTGAGCAAAAAGCGACCCACGTCTTCCGGCAGTTCAAACCCGCGCAGTCTTGCCCGCAGCTGTAGCGCCTGAAGCTTGTCTTCATCCGACAGCGGTTGCAGCTTGTAAATTTGCCCCCAGTCCAGACGCGACGCCAGATCCGGCAGGCCCAGGTTGAGCTGGCGCGGCGGACGATCGCCGGTGATCAGCAACCGGGTTTTCCCCGATTCCAGAATGCGGTTGTAGAGATTGAACATCGCCATTTCCCACGGCTCATCTCCCGCGACGCATTCGATATTATCGATGCAGACCAGCGAGAGCTGTTCCATGCCGTCGAGCACTTCCGGTACAAACCAGGTGCGTTTATCCAGCGGCACATAGCCTACCGCGTCACCGCGCGCCGAGAGTTCTGCGCAGGCGGCGTGCAGCAGGTGGCTGCGTCCCGCGCCTTCGCGTGACCAGATATAAATGTATCCGCTGTGATCCTGGCGCAGCACGTTTTGCAGTGCAGCCAGTAAAGAGGGGTTATCACCCGGCCAGAAACTCGCGAAAGTTTCGTCGTCAGGTAGATAAAGTGGCAGAGAGAGCTGTGCCGGTCCGTTCAGAAATACCTCAACCAGATCTTACGTAAAATCGGAACGGAGTTTAACACGGAACCTGCGAGGTGAGAAACGGGTGGATCGTCCACCCGGTTTGTCGATCAATGTGGCGTTTTGTCGCTCTCTTCTGCGTCCAGCACTACCTCTTCCGGGCGCAGCACGGAGATCAGCTTGAAGATCAGGCTCAGGCCCACGCCAACGATGGTCGCCAGCGCCATGCCCTTCAGCTCTGCGGCACCGATGTGAACTTTTGCGCCGCTCACGCCGATGATCAGGATAACCGAGGTCAGGATCAGGTTTTGCGCTTTGCTGTAATCCACTTTGGATTCAATCAGCACGCGAATACCGGACGCGCCGATCACCCCGTACAGCAGCAGAGAAACGCCGCCCATCACCGGCACCGGGATAATCTGGATAGCCGCCGCCAGTTTGCCCACGCACGAGAGCAGAATGGCGATGATCGCCGCGCCGCCGATCACCCAAGTGCTATAGACGCGGGTGATGGCCATTACGCCGATGTTCTCACCGTAGGTGGTGTTTGGCGTGGAGCCGAAGAAACCGGAGATAATCGTTGAGAGGCCGTTAGCAAACATGGAGCGGTGCAGCCCCGGGTCGCGGATCAGGTCGCGCTTCACGATGTTCGCCGTCACCACCAGGTGACCAACGTGCTCGGCAATCACCACCAGCGCGGCAGGCAGAATCGTGAAAATAGCGAACCATTCAAAGCGCGGGGTGTAGAAGGTTGGCAGCGCGAACCAGTGCGCCTGCGCGATTGGGGTGGTATCCACAACGCCCATCGCGAAGGAGAGCGCATAGCCCGCCAGCACGCCGATCAGGATCGGGATAATCGCCATAAAGCCGCGGAACAGCACCGAGCCAAACACCGTTACGCCCAGCGTCACCAGCGAGATGATAATGGTTTTGGAATCCGCTGATTGTCCGTCAGCAGGCAGCAGACCGGCCATGTTCGCCGCCACGCCCGCCAGCTCAAGACCGATGACGGCAACGATTGCGCCCATCGCCGCAGGCGGGAACATCACGTCCAGCCAGCCCGTCCCCGCTTTCTTGACGATGAAAGAGACCAGGCAGAACAGCACGCCGCACATGATAAAGCCGCCCAGCGCCACTTCATATCCTAACGGCAGCAGCAGCAGTACCGGCGAGATAAAGGCAAAGCTTGAACCCAGATAGGCCGGGATTTTGCCCTTACAGATAAAGAGATACAGCAGCGTACCGACGCCGTTAAACAGCAGCACGGTAGCCGGGTTAATGTGAAACAGGATTGGCACCAGCACGGTTGCGCCAAACATGGCGAACAGGTGCTGCAAACTAAGCGGGATTGTCTGTAAAAGCGGCGGTCTTTCACTCACCCCGATAGCACGGCGCGTCATAGTGTTTTCCTTTAAGTTGGGGGTTGGTTGTGTTTTTATTCAAAAAAAAGCCGACTATCAAAGTCGGCTCTTTTATCGTTATTCGATTATTTGGTACCAAAAATCTTATCGCCGGCATCGCCCAGCCCCGGGATGATGTACCCGTGCTCGTTCAGCCCCTGGTCGATAGATGCGGTATAGAGTTCTACATCCGGGTGCGCTTTTTCCAGCGCGGCGATCCCTTCAGGCGCAGCCACCAGAACCAGCACTTTAATGCTGCTGCATCCCGCTTTTTTCAGCAGGTCGATGGTGGCAATCATTGAACCGCCGGTCGCGAGCATCGGGTCAACCACCAGCGCCATACGCTCGTCGATGTTAGAGACCAGCTTCTGGAAGTACGGCACCGGCTCCAGCGTTTCTTCATTACGGTAGATACCCACCACGCTGATACGCGCACTCGGTACGTGCTCCAGCACGCCTTCCATCATGCCCAGACCCGCACGCAGGATTGGCACAACGGTAATTTTTTTACCTTTGATCTGCTCAACCTGTACCGGGCCGTTCCAGCCTTCGATGGTGACTTTTTCAGTTTCCAGATCGGAGGTCGCTTCGTAGGTCAGCAGGCTGCCAACTTCAGAAGCCAGTTCGCGAAAACGCTTCGTGCTGATGTCATGCTCACGCATCAGGCCCAGCTTGTGTTTAACGAGTGGGTGTTTCACTTCAACAATCTTCATTTTCTTTCTCCTCTGAGGCGGCAACCGCAAAAAAATCGCGGGATTATACCGCTTTTTTCGGATTAGGCCATACCCATCTTGCTTGACTACGATCAATCAAAATGGTTTAGAGGTAAAAAAAACCGGAGGCTGGCTCCGGCTTTGGTGCGGCGTTTTGCCCGGTGGCGCTGCGCTTACACGGGCCTACGGACAGTGTAGGTCGGGTAAGCGCAGCGCCACCCGACAATTACAGGTTATCGCCGTTGCTCGCAATCACCTGCTTATACCAGTCAAACGACTTCTTCTTGCTGCGCGCCAGCGTGCCGTTGCCCTCGTTGTCTTTATCCACATAGATAAAGCCGTAGCGTTTTTTCATTTCGCCGGTTCCAGCGGAGACCAGATCGATACAGCCCCACGGGGTGTAGCCCATCAGATCCACGCCATCTTCCACCACCGCTTTTTTCATTTCGCGGATGTGGGCGGAGAGATAATCAATGCGGTACTGGTCGTTCACCGTGCCGTCGCTCTCCTGCACGTCGATCGCGCCAAAGCCGTTTTCCACGATAAACAGCGGCAGCTGGTAATGATCCCAGAACCAGTTAAGGGAGTAGCGCAGCCCCACCGGGTCAATCTGCCAGCCCCAGTCGGATTTCTGCACGTAAGGGTTAGAGACCAGGCTCTTGCTCTCGTCGTAGTCCAGCGTCGGGTTGTCCGCCGTCGCTTTGGTGGCGAAGGACATGTAATAGCTGAAACCGATGTAATCGACGCAGCCCTGGGTCAGCGCAATTTTATCTTCTTCGGTGATATCCAGCTCAAAACCGCGGCGCTCAAAGTAGTTAAGCAGATGCTGCGGATATTTGCCGCGCACGTGAACGTCGGTAAACCAGTAGCGGCGATGCATGGCGTTCATCGCCATCATCATATCGTCCGGCGCGCAGGTCAGCGGATAGATTGGGCACATGGCAATCATGCAGCCGATGCGCAGGGACGGGTTAATTTCGCGCCCGGCCTTCACCGCCAGCGCGCTTGCCACCAGCTCGTAGTGCGCCGCCTGGAACATCACCGGCTCGCGATCTTCGCCCGGTTCATACTTCAGCCCGGAGTTGGTGAACGGCGCGAAATCTTCGTGGAAGTTGGCCTGGTTGTTGATCTCGTTAAAGGTCATCCAGTACTTCACTTTATGCTGGTAGCGTTTGAACACCACCTCGGCGAAACGCACGAAAAAGTCGATCAGCTTGCGGTTGCGCCAGCCGCCGTATTCGGTCACCAGATGGAACGGCATCTCGAAGTGGGAGAGCGTAATAACCGGCTCAATCCCGTGCTTCAGGCACTCGTCGAACAGATCGTCGTAGAACTTCAGGCCTGCCTCGTTTGGCTCCTGCTCGTCCCCGTTCGGGAAAATGCGCGTCCAGGCAATAGAGGTGCGGAAGCATTTAAAGCCCATTTCGGCAAACAGGCGGATGTCTTCTTTATAGCGATGGTAAAAGTCGATGGCGTCGTGGTTCGGATAGTTTTTACCGGGCAGCACACCGTTGGTGATTTCGCGCGGAACGCCGTGCGCGCCGGCGGTCATCACGTCGGCGACGCTCACCCCTTTACCGCCCTCTTTCCAGCCGCCTTCCAGCTGATGCGCGGCTACCGCACCGCCCCACAGAAAACCTTCTTTGAATCCTGACATACTCTTTCCCTCATTCAATGTTGCTGATTGCTGACGGATACTGCTGTCTGAAATGGTAAACCGCGCCAATCAGTCCGGCGCTGTTGCCGTGGCTTGCGGCATCGGCAATATCGGCAATGCCAAACCACGCAAGATGGCTGCGAAGCAGATCCATAAATCCCGGACGCTCGGCAATGCCGCCGCCGATTAAAATGGTTTCGGGATCGAAAATATTCGCGAGGTTGTATAGCCCTGACGCAATGCCGTTAAGAAAATCGTCGACCAGGCGGTGGCATACGGCATCGCCCGCGTCGTAGCCGTCAAAAATGGCCTCGCCGGTGACCGCCTCAAGCGCCAGTCCGTGGTAATCGGCATATCGCTTGCGAAGCGTGCGCAGCGTACAGTTTTCATTCATGGAGTGGCTTGCCACCCGGCGAGAGTCGGCCCGCCCGGTGAGCATGTAGCCAAATTCCCCGGCACGAAAACGCGCGCCGTGAACCAGCTGGCCGTTGCAGAAGATGGCGCCGCCGATTCCGGTGCCGATGGTCAGCACCAGAAAATTATCCAGCCCGGCCGCTTTGCCCTGCCAGCGCTCGGCGAGCAGCACGCAGTTGGCGTCATTTTCTACGGTGACCGGTAGCCCCGTCCGGTCAGCGAGCCACTCCTGCATCGCGAAGTTATCGAAGCGGCGAATAGCGCCGCCCATCTCGATAAAGCCGGTATGGGGATTAACGTAGCCCGGCGCGCTGATGGCGATGCCCCGGGCCTCCGGGTGACGCGCCACCCAGCTGAGGATTGCTGAAAGAATGGCATCGCCGTCGCTATCATTAATGGCGGCTTTACCCGTGTGCAGCAGCTCGCCCTGCGTGGTTGCGATGCCCATTTTTAACGCGGTGCCACCAATGTCGAATGCGGCAACTTTCATCTTTGTCATCCCTCCCGAATGAACTGAAACCGGTTTCAGTTGCATGATGTGCATTCGCTAAATGGCTTGCAAGCGAATCACCGAAACCGGTTTCATTTTCGTGAACGGAGTCAAGTTTGCGCGGCGTGACAAGGATTTCGAAAAAAAAATCGTCGTGCCGAGAATAGGCTCGCAAACGTTTGCCTGGACTGTTAGAATTGCGCCGATTTTTCTTACTAGCTATGCAATCGCGTGGGGACTTGAGCCGTGACCAACAAAACTTCTCTCAGCTACAAAGATGCCGGTGTTGATATTGACGCAGGTAATGCGCTGGTTGACCGAATCAAAGGTGTGGTGAAAAAAACCCGCCGCCCTGAAGTGATGGGTGGCCTGGGTGGATTCGGCGCACTGTGCGCGCTGCCGCAAAAATATCGTGAACCTGTGCTGGTCTCGGGGACTGACGGTGTAGGCACTAAACTGCGCCTGGCGATGGATCTTAAGCGTCACGACACGATCGGTATCGATCTGGTGGCAATGTGTGTGAACGACCTGGTGGTACAGGGCGCCGAGCCGCTGTTCTTCCTCGACTACTACGCGACCGGCAAGCTGGACGTGGATACCGCGTCAAGCGTGATTAGCGGCATCGCCGAAGGCTGTCTGCAATCAGGCTGCGCGCTGGTCGGGGGTGAAACCGCCGAAATGCCGGGCATGTATCACGGTGAAGATTATGACGTCGCAGGCTTCTGCGTCGGCGTGGTAGAAAAATCAGAAATTATCGACGGCAGCAAAGTGGCTGACGGCGATGTGCTGGTTGCGCTGGCCTCCAGCGGCCCGCACTCCAACGGCTATTCGCTGGTGCGTAAAATCCTCGAAGTGAGCGGCTGCGATCCGCTGACCACCGAGCTTGACGGTAAACCGCTGGCGGACCACCTGCTCGCCCCAACCCGCATCTACGTGAAAAACGTCCTTGAGCTGATCGCGAACGTTGACGTTCACGCCATTGCCCACCTCACCGGCGGCGGCTTCTGGGAAAACATTCCGCGCGTGCTGCCGGACAACACCCAGGCGGTGATCGACGAATCTTCCTGGCAGTGGCCGTCCGTGTTCAACTGGCTGCAAACGGCGGGCAACGTCAGCGACCACGAGATGTATCGCACCTTTAACTGCGGCGTCGGCATGGTGATCGCCCTGCCGGCCAGCGAAGCGGATAAAGCTATTGCGCTGATGAATGAGAAAGGTGAAAACGCGTGGAAAATCGGTACGATTAAAGCCTCCGATTCCGAACAGCGTGTGGTCATTGAATGAAAAACATCGTGGTGCTCATTTCCGGCAACGGAAGCAATTTGCAGGCGGTCATAGACGCCTGCGAACAGAAAAAAATTAATGGCACCATTCGGGCAGTATTCAGCAACAAGGCCGATGCGTTCGGCCTTGAGCGTGCGCGGGAAGCGAATATTCCCGCGCACGCGCTGGAGGCCAGCCAGTTCGCGGGCCGCGAGGCGTTTGACCGCGAACTGATGCACGAGATAGACGCCTATGCCCCCGACGTGGTGGTGCTGGCGGGATACATGCGTATTCTCAGCCCGGCGTTTGTCTCTCACTACGCGGGCCGCCTGCTGAATATCCACCCCTCCCTGCTGCCGAAATACCCCGGCCTGCACACCCACCGTCAGGCGCTGGAGAACGGCGACGACGAGCACGGCACCTCGGTGCATTTCGTCACCGACGAGCTGGACGGCGGCCCCGTGATTTTACAGGCGAAAGTGCCTGTGTTTGCGGGCGACAGCGAAGAGGAGGTGACCGGGCGCGTTCAGGCGCAGGAACACGCGATCTATCCGCTGGTCGTCAGCTGGTTTGTTGACGGGCGTCTTGAGATGCGCGACGGCGCGGCCTGGCTGGACGGCGTTAAGCTTCCTGCGCAAGGACATGCGGCAGACGAGTAGCCTGTGGCGTCGGGTGGCGCTGCGCTTACCCGACCTACAACATCCCTCCCCTTCCCCAACTTTCGAAAAATCCTCAAGAAAAAAATAACTGTCATAGTTTTCTGGCACTGTTGGACATATCGTGGAAATGCTCGCCATAATAAGGACGAGAAGGATTACCACGTCCTGTGATTGAACTGGAGTGTGAGCTGTAATGGGTCAGGAAAAGTTATACATCGAGAAAGAGCTAAGCTGGTTAGCGTTCAACGAACGTGTCCTTCAGGAAGCGGCGGATAAAACAAACCCGCTGATTGAGCGTATGCGTTTTTTGGGTATTTATTCCAATAACCTTGATGAATTCTATAAGGTTCGCTTCGCCGAGCTGAAGCGCAGGATCATCATCAGCGAAGAGCAGGGTTTGAACTCCCACTCGCGGCATCTGCTGGGCAAAATCCAGTCCCGCGTGATGAAAGCCGATCAGGAGTTCGATGGCCTTTATAACGAGCTGCTGCTGGAAATGGCGCGCAACCAAATCTTCCTGATCAACGAACGCCAGCTTTCCGTGAACCAGCAAACCTGGCTGCGTCACTACTTCAAACATTACCTGCGCCAGCACATCACCCCGATCCTGATTAACCGCGAAACGGACCTGGTGCAGTTCCTGAAAGATGATTACACCTATCTGGCGGTAGAGATTATTCGCGGCGAGGCGATTAGCTACGCACTGCTGGAGATCCCGTCCGATAAGGTTCCGCGCTTTGTGAACCTGCCGCCGGAAACCCCGCGCCGCCGCAAGCCGATGATCCTGCTCGACAACATCCTGCGCTACTGCCTGGACGATATCTTCAAGGGCTTCTTCGACTACGACGCCCTCAACGCCTATTCCATGAAAATGACCCGTGACGCCGAGTACGATCTGGTGCACGAGATGGAATCGAGCCTGATGGAGCTTATGTCCTCCAGCCTGAAGCAGCGCCTGACGGCGGAGCCGGTGCGCTTTGTGTATCAGCGCGACATGCCGGATGCCATGGTGGAGATGCTGCGTGAAAAGCTGACCATCTCCCGCTACGACTCCATTATCCCCGGCGGTCGTTACCACAACTTTAAAGACTTTATCGGCTTCCCGAACGTCGGCAAAGCGAACCTGGTCAACAAGCCGCTGCCGCGCCTGCGCCATATCTGGTTCGATAAGTTCCGCAACGGCTTCGACGCCATTCGCGAGCGCGACGTTCTGCTCTACTATCCGTACCACACCTTTGAACACGTGCTGGAGCTGCTGCGCCAGGCATCGTTTGACCCTAACGTGCTGGCTATCAAGATCAACATCTACCGCGTGGCAAAAGATTCGCGCATCATCGATGCGATGATCCACGCCGCGCACAATGGCAAGAAAGTGACCGTGGTGGTGGAGCTTCAGGCGCGTTTCGACGAAGAGGCAAACATCCACTGGGCAAGACGCCTGACCGAAGCGGGCGTTCACGTTATCTTCTCCGCGCCGGGCCTGAAAATTCACGCCAAGCTGTTCCTCATCTCGCGTAAAGAGGGCGAAGACGTGGTGCGCTATGCCCACATCGGCACCGGTAACTTTAACGAGAAAACGGCGCGTATTTATACCGACTACTCGCTGCTGACCGCCGACGCGCGCATCACCAACGAAGTGCGCCGGGTGTTTAACTTTATCGAGAACCCGTACCGCCCGGTGAGCTTCGATTATCTGCTGGTGTCACCGCAGAACTCGCGCCGCCTGCTTTACCAGATGATCGACAAAGAGATCGCCAACGCGCAGCAGGGACTCTCTTCCGGCATCACGCTGAAGCTTAACAACCTGGTCGATAAAGGGCTGGTGGATCGTCTGTATGCCGCCTCCAGCTCCGGCGTGCCGGTCAATCTGCTGATCCGCGGTATGTGCTCGCTTATTCCGGAACTGGAAGGGATTAGCGACAATATTCGCGTCATCAGCATCGTTGACCGCTATCTGGAACACGACCGGGTCTATATTTTCGATAATGCAGGAGATAAGCAGGTTTATCTCTCCTCGGCGGACTGGATGACGCGTAATATTGACTACCGCATTGAAGTGGCGACGCCGCTGCTCGATCCGCGTCTTAAGCAGCAGATCCTCGACATTATCGAGCTTTTGTTTAGCGATACGGTGAAAGCCCGCCATATCGACAAAGAACTCAGTAACCGCTACGTGTCGCGCGGCAATCGTCGTAAAGTGCGCTCACAGCTGGCGATTTACGACTATATAAAATCACTCGAGCAACCTGATTAACCTATGCCAATAAACGATATGACCCCACGACCGCAGGAGTTTGCCGCGGTCGACCTTGGCTCTAACAGTTTCCACATGGTCATCGCCCGTGAGGTGGATGGCGCGATGCAGATCATCGGTCGTCTGAAGCAGCGTGTGCATCTGGCCGACGGTCTTGACGAAAACAGTATGCTCAGCGAAGAGGCGATGGAGCGCGGCTTAAACTGCCTGTCGCTGTTCGCGGAGCGCCTGCAAGGGTTTTCGCCGTCCAGCGTCTGCATCGTGGGCACCCATACGCTGCGCCAGGCGCTCAACGCGCCGGAGTTTCTCAAGCGCGCCGAGAAAGTGATCCCCTACCCGATTGAGATAATCTCGGGTAACGAGGAAGCGCGTCTGATTTTTATGGGCGTGGAGCACACCCAGCCGGAAAAAGGCCGCAAGCTGGTGATCGATATCGGCGGCGGCTCTACGGAGCTGGTGATCGGTGAAGACTTTGAGCCGCGCCTGGTTGAGAGCCGCAGAATGGGCTGCGTCAGTTTTGCGCAGATCTATTTCCCCGGCGGTGCGATCACCCGCGAGAACTTCCAGCGCGCCCGTATGGCCGCCACGCAAAAGCTGGAGACTCTCGCCTGGCAGTATCGCATTCAGGGCTGGAACGTGGCGCTGGGCGCCTCGGGCACCATTAAAGCGGCGCATGAAGTGCTGCTGGCGATGGGCGAAAAAGACGGTTTTATCACCCCCGAGCGTCTGACGATGCTCATGGAAGAGGTGATCAAACATAAAAGCTTTGATGCGCTAAGCCTGCCGGGCCTGTCGGACGAACGCAAGGCGGTGTTTGTGCCGGGTCTGGCTATCCTGTGCGGCGTGTTTGATGCGCTGGCGATCAAGGAGCTGCGTCTGTCCGACGGTGCGCTGCGTGAAGGCGTGCTGTATGAGATGGAGGGCCGCTTCCGCCATCAGGATATCCGCAGCCGCACGGCGCAAAGCCTGGCGAACCAGTACAACATTGACCGCGAGCAGGCCAAGCGGGTGCTGGATACCACCACGCAAATGTACGATCAGTGGCATGAGCAGAACCCTAAGCTCGGCCATCCGCAGCTCGAAGCGCTGCTGAAGTGGGCGGCTCTGCTGCACGAAGTGGGTCTGAACATCAACCACAGCGGGATGCATCGCCACTCGGCCTATATTCTGCAAAACAGCGATCTGCCGGGCTTTAACCAGGAGCAGCAGGCGATGATGGCGACGCTGGTTCGCTACCACCGCAAGGCCATTAAGCTCGACGACATGCCGCGCTTTACGCTGTTTAAGAAGAAGCAGTTCCTGCCGCTGATCCAGCTGCTGCGTCTGGGCGTGCTGCTGAACAACCAGCGCCAGGCGACCACCACGCCGCCAACGCTGAAGCTGACCACCGACGATCACCACTGGACGCTCAGCTTCCCGCACGACTGGTTTAGCCAGAACGCGCTGGTCCTGCTGGACCTGGAAAAAGAGCAGCAGTACTGGGAAGCGGTGACCGGCTGGATGCTGAAAATTGAAGAAGAGAGTTCACCCGACGCCGACGTAGCGGCGTAAGGCTCAGGCGTCCTCGTGTGACGCCTCGGCTTCCAGCAGCGACTCCAGCGCCACCGGCCTGCCAATCAGATAACCCTGCACATAATCGATACCTAGCGCGTGTACCGCGCTTCGTATCTCTTCGTTTTCAACGTATTCCGCCACCACCAGCATTTTCTTCATGCGTGCCAGATGGCAAATGGAGGCAACGATCTGATAGTCCAGGCTGTTGCTGACGATATTGCGGATAAAGCTGCCGTCGATTTTGAGAATGTCGGCATCCACGCTTTTCAGACGCGCATAGCTCGCATAGCCCGTCCCGAAATCGTCAATTGCTATCCGCACGCCCAACTGCTGCAACTGTCGGAGCGTCTGCGCCGCCGCGTGGGAATTGCCAAAGCTGCTGCTTTCGGTGATTTCAAACACAATCTGCCAGGGCTCTACGCTGTACTTCGTCAGCAGGCGGTTGACCTCCAGCGGCAGCTGCGTCCGGCACACGGTTGACGGCGCGAGGTTAATCGCAAAACGCTGGGCCGGAAGCCGGTCGCGGTTATCCGCCAGGAAGCGCAGCGTGCGCTCCAGCACCCACAGATCCACGCGCGACGACAGGCCGAACTCCTGCGCTACCGGCAGGAAGACGTCGGGCGAAATCAGATCGCCGTTTTCATCCGGCATTCGCAGCAACACTTCATGGTAATGGTCGCCCCGCAGCCCGCGCACCGGCTGCACCATCAGGGTAAACGCATCCTGCTCGAGCGCCCGTTGCAGGCGGTTCATCATCGCCACTTTATCTTTCAGATTACGCTGCAAATGCAAAGCACCGCGCTGCTGGAGATTTTCCGGGTGGTTGGTGGAGAGCGACAGATCGGCAATTACGCCCAGCTCGCCCAGCACCAGATAGAGATGGTTGACCGGCGAGCGCACAAAGCAATAGCTCACGCCCACCTGCGGCTGGAGCGGCATGCCGTCCCAGATAAAGCGGAACTGCTTGATGTGTTCATCCAGCGTGTCGATGCGCATCTGGTACGACTCGGTGTTCAGGCGCACGGCCAGGTCGCATCCGGTCAGGTGATAGACCTGCTCATTAGGCTGAAGCGTACCGTTGATCCACGCCGCCAGCTTTTGCTTGTACTGGATACGCAGCAGCACGCCATAGTTACGGCCCAGCACTTCCAGTTCAGGAATGCGCAGCAAGCAGAGCGCCGACCAGGGCGATTTTGCCAGCTCGCGGGCTAAGGCGCGCAGGTTCGGCATATGCATCACCGGGTCGAGAAACGCCAGCCTGCGGGCGCGGATATTCACCGCCCGCTGACGCGTCGCCAGCATCGACATGTAAATCACCACAAACGAGAAGACCAGATAGCTGGACGAGGTGATAGCAAGCTGTACGTCATAGCCCGACTGATGCGGGATATAGCGGTAAAAGTAATGAATCGACACCAGCAGCACCGGCGTCCAGATAATCGACATCAGCTTGTAGCCAAAACGCATGGCGGCCCAAAGCATCACCGGCATCAGCAGCGACAGCGTGTAGTTGGTGCTGAATATCGAACTATTTTCATTCATCGGGAGTAACAGCAGCGTGAGCAAACTGCTCATGACAAGCGCCCAAATCAGAAATTCGGTAAGGCTTACCTTCCTGTCTATCTGGCCGCGGATCTGTGAAATCAGGCTTTTAAGGTAGAACGGGTTGCGGATAAGACGGATCAGTAGATAGCTCATCGGTACGCCCGTCAGCCCGCTGACCAGCAGCGCCTGATAGTTAATGAGCGTGCGGATATTTATCGGGTTCAGGCCGGCAAGGCTTTGACGGCTCTCGTAGATGCCCAGATAGGCAGCAAACTGGAATAACACCAGGAACAGGGTTGCCGGACAGACGACCTGCCAGAAGATGCGCTGCGCCATTAAGCGCGCGTCGCCATAGGCCACCATGTTGCGCTGCGGGCTAAAGACGCGGTATCCGCCCCAGCTCAGCACAACAGGAACAATAAAATGCAGGATGCTCGCCGCGGCTTCAAATAGCCCAACCGACGAGTAATAGCGAAAGAAAACCGCCAGAACAATGCCCGGCAAGGCTGCAAAACCATAAAAGAGCATCATGGCAAGCAGGAAAAAGAGAGGCACATAATAGAGAACGACAGGCCCGTCGCCCAGTTGCGTATAGGTATTCACCCCGCTGAGCAGCGGCAGCAAAATAAGAGGCAAAATGAGCGGTAACGCCCACCAGCGGTCTTTATTATTTTTAAGGAAATAGACGATGTTCATAGATGCCCGTTTAAACCCCCACGCGTTCCAGTGGGTAAAAGAAGACAGGCATCCAACCTGACGTACATGCCCGTGCGGTAAACATATGTGCGAGCATAATGGAGCAAGGATTTTAAATAGCGTCACCGATAATTTTTTGACTTAAATCAAACTATTTCCGGTGAAATTCATTTTCGGACATCTATCCAGGATATTTTTATTCTTATTATCAATATGGTAAATGCGTGATTTCTATTCAATAACATTGATTAATGTAAACATTGACGGATTTTTACATCCGGCCGAATTGACCCCCTCCTCCCGCTGTGCCTTAATGTGCAAATCGCCCGCACGGGTATACCCAGGAAAAACACAGTGAGTCAGGCCACGCGTATGCACAAACGACATCGGTTTAACACTCGGATGACCCGCATCATACTGCTGATTAGTTTTCTCTTTTTCTTTGGCCGCTTTGTTTATTCTTCCATTGGTGCCTGGTATCACCATCAGGACAAGATGCAATCTCAGCAATCCAGTCTGTCTGTTGAAACATCCGCACAATAGCGGCGATCCCTCGGCTCAGGATCTTATCCTGGCGCATCACGACCGCCAGCTGGCGCTGTAAATACGGCGTAAGCGACTGCACGCGTAACCCTTCGCGATCGGCGTCCATCGCCACCGCCATGCGCGGAACAATGCTGTAGCCCAGGCCGGCACGCACCATACGTTTAATAGCCTCAATGCTGCCAAGCTGCATCACCGGGGTTATCGCCAATCCGCTGGCCTCAAACCAGCCGTCGATCAGCGCCCGCGTGCCACTTCCCGACTCGAACGCAATCAGCGGGCGATGCTGCAACCCCTCCGGCGTGAGCGGCTCTGACGATTCGAGAGTGTCTGCGTCAATAAACACGAACTCTTCGGTCATCACCGGCATGACGTCAAGCGAACGCCCGCCCGCCGGTAAGGTCACCAGCCCCATATCCAGACGGTTTTCCTCAATGGCCCGTACCACGTCGAGCGTGTTTCCGGTCGTCACACCCACGCGTAACAGCGGGTAATCGCTGCGCAGCCGCTGTAGAAGCGAGGGTAAAAGATGGATGCATGCGGTCGCCCCGGTGCCGAGCGTGACCGTGCCGCTCACCTCGCCATTCAACTCGCTGACCGAACGCACCGCCTCCTGCACCGTCTGTTCGATGCACTCCGTATGGGTGAGCAGCATCAGCCCGGCCTGGGTTGCCTTGATGCCACGCCCGGTGCGCTCGATGAGTCGCGTCTGGAGGAACTGCTCCAGCTGACGGATTTGCAGACTCACGGCGGGCTGAGAAATCCCCAGCGCATCCGCCGCCGCGGAAAAGCTGCCGCGCTGAACCACCAGACGAAACGTTGCCAGCTGGGCCAGATTTAACGTCATCATTCAAAGTTTCTCTTATACAGGTCATAAGGTTAGGCGCCTGCCTGCACAATAGCGCGCCCGTTATGCTGAGGACAACTGCATTAACGGAATGAAAAACAATGGAAACACCTGCCCTGCCCCGCCGCCTCGCTCTGACCGCAGGCTGTAATCAGCTTATCAACTGGGGAATTTCGTTTTACATGCCGGGAACGTTCGCCACGGCAATCGCCGCCGACAGAGGATGGTCTTCCCCGCAAATCTACCTGGGACTGACGCTTGCCATGCTGGTGATGGCGATGGTTTCCCCCTTTGTCGCCCGGCTGCTGGCGCGCTTCGGCGGACGGCGGGTGGTAATGAGCGGCACGCTGCTGATTGCCGCAGGCTGCGCGGGGATGGCGCTTATTGACTCGCTTAGCGGCTGGTACGGATGCTGGCTGCTGGCGGGCATCGGGATGCGACTCTCCCTTTATGACGCGCTGTTTGCCTCACTGGTGAATCTCTATGGACAACAGGCGCGGCGCACGATTTCCCGCGTCACGCTGGCGGGCGGTCTTGCCTCTGCGGTGTTTTGGCCGCTGGGGAATGCGCTGCTCGGTATTATGCGCTGGCAGGATGCGCTGTTGATCTACGCCCTTTTTGGCCTGCTGAGCGCGGCGCTGATTTACCCGCTCTCCTCGCAGCGGATTTCATTGATGGCAAAAACGCCAGCCCGGATATCCAGATACGAACGGCGCCGCGGCTGGCTGTACGCCGCCTTTATCGCCCTCATCGCCTTTGTCTCTAACGGCACTTCCACGCACCTGCCGGAATTTATTGCCAGCGCCGGGCTGCCGGTGGCGGCGGGAATGCTGTGGGGAATCGGCCAGACCGGGGCGCGTTCGATGGAGGTGCTCGCGGGCGCGCGGCTGACCCCGCTCAGGCTGACGATCTTTACCGCTCTCGCAATGCCGCTCTGTTTTCTGCTCGGGCTAAGCGGATCGCAGTTTGCGTGGTGCGCCGTCGGGTTTGTGCTGGGGTTTGGCGCCATCAACGGGCTGGTGACTATCGTCAAAGCCACGCTGCCGCTGGAGCTGTTCAGTACGGAAAGCTACGCCAGCCGCACCGGCTGGTTGTTAATTCCGGGCCAGCTGACGGCGGCGGCATCGCCCTTTGCCTGTGCCTGGCTGAATAAAACGCTGGGAATAACAGGCGCGATGTGGGTGTCACTGGGGCTGACGCTGGTGATTGCCGGGCTGGCGATGGGGCTGGTGTGCCACCCGCGGGCGCGGTACGAAAAGCCGGGCGGGACTGTCGTGAGTAGCGTGAAGTGAAAAAAAACCCTCTGCCGAAACAGAGGGTTTTTATTTACTGTCTACGGGAGGGAATTATTCCCATTCAATCGTTGCCGGTGGCTTACCGCTGATGTCATACACCACGCGGGAAATGCCGTTCACTTCGTTGATGATGCGGTTAGACACGCGGCCTAAGAAGTCATACGGCAGGTGCGCCCAGTGCGCGGTCATAAAGTCGATGGTTTCCACCGCACGCAGGGAAACAACCCAGTCGTATTTACGGCCATCGCCCATCACGCCAACGGAGCGCACAGGCAGGAACACGGTAAACGCCTGGCTCACTTTGTTGTACAGGTCGGCTTTGTGCAGCTCTTCGATGAAGATCGCGTCCGCGCGACGCAGCAGGTCGCAGTACTCTTTCTTCACTTCGCCCAGCACGCGCACGCCCAGACCTGGCCCCGGGAACGGGTGACGGTAGAGCATGTCGTACGGCAGACCCAGTTCCAGACCGATCTTACGCACTTCGTCTTTGAACAGCTCGCGCAGCGGTTCAACCAGGCCCATCTTCATCTCTTTCGGCAGGCCGCCCACGTTGTGGTGAGATTTAATGACGTGCGCTTTACCGGTTGCGGATGCCGCCGATTCGATCACGTCCGGGTAGATAGTGCCCTGCGCCAGCCACTTCACGTCTTCCAGCTTCAGCGCTTCTTCGTCGAACACTTCAACGAACACGCGGCCGATGATTTTACGTTTTGCTTCCGGATCGTTTTCGCCCTTCAGCGCGTCGAGGAAGCGCTGTTCGCCTTCGACGTGAACGATGTTCAGACCGAAGTGGTCGCCAAACATGTCCATCACCTGCTGGGCTTCGTTCAGACGCAGCAGGCCGTTGTCCACGAATACGCAGGTCAGATTTTTGCCGATAGCGCGGTGCAGCAGCATCGCGGTCACGGAGGAGTCCACGCCGCCGGACAGGCCGAGGATCACTTTGTCATCGCCAACCTGCTGGCGGATACGCTCAACGGCGTCGTCGATGATTTTTGCTGGCGTCCACAGGGCTTCACACTGGCAGATGTCGCGCACGAAGCGCTCCAGCATACGCATCCCCTGACGGGTGTGGGTCACTTCCGGGTGGAACTGCACGCCGTAGAAGCGTTTTTCTTCGTTCGCCATAATGGCAAACGGGCAGCTTTCGGTGCTGGCAACGGTCACGAAGTCGGACGGGATCGCCGTCACTTTGTCGCCGTGGCTCATCCACACGTCCAGCAGCGGTTTGCCGTCTGCGGTCAGGGAGTCTTCGATGCCGCGCACCAGCGCGCTGTCGGTGACCACTTCTACCTGCGCATAGCCGAACTCGCGTTCGTTAGAGCCTTCAACGTGGCCGCCCAGTTGCATTGCCATGGTCTGCATACCGTAGCAGACGCCGAAGACCGGTACGCCCGCTTCGAACACGTACTGCGGCGCGCGCGGGCTGTTCTCTTCGGTGGTGCTTTCCGGGCCGCCGGACAGGATGATGCCGCTTGGGTTGAATTCGCGGATCTGTGCTTCCGTAACATCCCACGCCCACAGCTCACAGTAAACGCCCAGTTCACGCACGCGACGCGCGACCAGCTGAGTGTACTGAGAACCAAAATCGAGGATGAGAATGCGATGTTTATGAATATTTTCCGTCATTGACGCTAATTCCGAGGCAAGTGAAACAAAATCGCCCGGCATATAGCCGGGCGCGGAAACCGATCAGGAGCCCATACGGTAGTTCGGGGACTCTTTGGTGATGGTCACGTCGTGAACGTGACTTTCCTGAATACCCGCACCGCTGATACGCACAAATTCAGCTTTTGTACGCAGCAGGTCGATGGTACCACAGCCGGTCAGACCCATACAGGAACGCAGGCCGCCCATCTGCTGGTGAATGATCTCTTTCAGGCGGCCTTTATAGGCCACGCGGCCTTCGATACCTTCCGGCACCAGTTTGTCAGCGGCGTTATCGGTCTGGAAGTAACGATCAGACGAGCCTTTGGACATCGCGCCCAGAGAGCCCATGCCGCGGTAAGATTTGTAAGAACGGCCCTGGTAGAGTTCGATTTCGCCCGGGGATTCTTCGGTACCCGCCAGCATAGAGCCAACCATGACCGCAGCAGCACCAGCGGCGATGGCTTTAGCGATGTCGCCAGAGAAGCGGATACCGCCGTCAGCGATAACCGGAATACCGGTGCCTTCCAGCGCTTCTACCGCGTCAGACACGGCGGTGATCTGCGGAACGCCCACGCCGGTCACGATACGGGTGGTACAGATTGAGCCAGGGCCGATACCCACTTTCACCGCGCTGCAACCGGCTTCCGCCAGCGCGCGAGCGCCTGCGCCCGTTGCCACGTTACCGCCGATGATTTGCAGGTCAGGGTATTTCGCACGGGTTTCACGAATACGTTGCAGAACGCCTTCGGAGTGGCCGTGAGAGGAGTCAATCAGCAGCACGTCAACGCCCGCCGCAACCAGTGCGTCAACGCGCTCTTCGTTGCCCGCGCCCGCGCCAACCGCAGCACCCACGCGCAGACGGCCATGCTCGTCTTTACAGGCGTTAGGTTTACGTTCTGCTTTCTGGAAATCTTTAACGGTGATCATGCCGCGCAGGTGGAAGCTTGCGTCCACAACCAGCGCTTTCTCAACGCGTTTTTCGTGCATTTTGGCCAGCACCACGTCGCGGGTTTCGCCTTCACGCACGGTCACCAGACGCTCTTTCGGAGTCATATAGACGCTGACAGGCTGGTTCAGATCAGTCACGAAGCGCACGTCACGACCGGTGATGATACCGACCAGTTCGTTCTCTTCAGTCACAACCGGGTAACCCGCAAAACCGTTACGTTCGGTCAGGGCTTTCACTTCGTGCAGGGTGGTGGTTGGCAGAACGGTCTGTGGGTCAGACACGATGCCGGATTCATGTTTCTTCACGCGGCGAACTTCTTCCGCCTGACGCTCGATAGACATGTTTTTGTGAATAAAACCAATGCCACCCTCCTGTGCCAGGGCGATAGCCAGGCGCGCTTCAGTCACGGTGTCCATTGCCGCAGAGAGCATAGGAATGTTCAGGCGAATGGTTTTCGTCAACTGCGTGCTGAGATCGGCAGTATTCGGCAGAACGGTGGAGTGAGCGGGAACGAGGAGGACGTCGTCAAACGTCAGTGCTTCTTTAGCAATACGTAGCATGGGCAATATCTCTGACCTGGGGGGTTAAATATTGCCGTGGCATTATACAGAGCGTAACCGATTGCATCTACACTTTTTTATAAAAAAACCTTGCGATCCCCTCTTAGCAGGTTACTATCGACTGAATAACTTGCTGATTTAGAATTTGATCCCGCTCACATGTTATCCTCTCAAACCCCTTCAATTTATACCGTCAGCCGCCTTAATCAATCGGTTCGTTTACTGCTGGAGCAGGAAATGGGGCAGGTCTGGATCAGCGGTGAGATCTCTAACTTTACGCAGCCGTCGTCCGGTCACTGGTATTTCACGCTAAAAGACGACACCGCCCAGGTGCGCTGCGCGATGTTCCGCAACAGCAACCGTCGCGTGACGTTCCGCCCGCAGCACGGCCAGCAGGTTCTGGTTCGCGCCAATATCACCCTGTACGAGCCGCGCGGTGATTATCAAATCATCGTCGAAAGTATGCGGCCTGCGGGTGAAGGGCTGTTGCAGCAGAAATACGAACAGCTAAAAGCCAAACTCTCGGACGAAGGCCTGTTCGATCAGCAGTATAAAAAGCCGCTGCCCTCCCCGGCCCACTGCGTCGGGGTGATTACTTCCAAAACCGGTGCCGCGCTGCACGACATTTTGCACGTCCTGAAACGCCGCGATCCCTCCCTGCCCGTCATTATCTACCCGACCGCCGTTCAGGGTGACGACGCGCCGGGCCAGATCGTGCGCGCCATTGCGCTGGCGAACGCCCGCCAGGAGTGCGACGTGTTAATCGTCGGGCGCGGCGGCGGCTCGCTGGAAGATTTATGGAGCTTTAACGACGAACGCGTGGCGCGGGCGATTTTTGCCAGCGCCATCCCGGTGGTGAGCGCCGTCGGGCACGAAACGGACGTGACGATCGCGGATTTTGTCGCGGATTTACGTGCCCCTACGCCGTCCGCCGCCGCTGAAGTGGTGAGCCGCAACCAGCTTGAACTTCTGCGCCAGATTCAAAACGGCCAGCAGCGACTGGAGATGGCGATGGATTACTTCCTCGCTAATCGTACCCGCCGCTTTACCCAGATCCACCACCGCCTGCAACAGCAGCACCCGCAGCTGCGCCTTGCGCGTCAGCAGACCGTGCTGGAGCGCCTGCGCCAGCGGATGAACTTTGCGCTGGATAATCAGCTTAAGCGCGCGGTGTCGCGCCAGCAGCGCGTGACGCAGCGTCTGAATCAGCAAAACCCGCAGCCGAAAATTTATCGCGCGCAAACGCGTATTCAGCAGCTCGAGTATCGTCTGGCGGAGAATATCCGCACCCGGCTGAGCGCTACCCGCGAACGCTTTGGTAACGCCGTGACCCACCTTGAGGCCGTCAGCCCGCTCTCCACGCTGGCGCGCGGGTACAGCGTCACCACCGCAACGGACGGTAAGGTGCTGAAGCAGACCAGACAGGTGAAGGCCGGTGACGTGCTCACCACCCGCCTGTCGGACGGCTGGGTAGAGAGCGAAGTGAAAGGCGTGACCCCGGTGAAGAAACCGCGCGCCCGTAAAAAAGACTAATCAGCGACGGCCGTCAGGCATGACGGCCAGCATCGCCCAGGACAGCCCGGAAAAAACCATCAGCGCGGCCGCCGCGCCCGTCATTCCCAGCAGCACGCCAAACAGCATCGACCCGACGACCTGCCCGGCCGCCAGCATCAGAAACGCCATACTGACGCCCATCGCCGGGGACGGATGCGCAATCACCGCCCCCTGCACCAGCAGCACGCCGGACAAAATCACGTACCCCGCCCCGCTCATCGCCACCACGGGAACCAGCCACCAGGCAAATCCCTCGCTAAACGCCAGCGCGACCAGCGAGGCAGCCATAAAGATCTGCGACAGGCGATAAACGCCGCGCATCCCGATACGTTTTGCCGCGCTTGCGGTGAATACGGCCACGATCCCCGCCCCGCCGCTGACCAGCCACAGCCAGCGGGTCACCGTGCTCTCCAGCCCGGTATGTCGCGTCAGCAGTTCGGGCCCAAAACTCCACCACGCGGCGCTGGCAACGCCGCTGACGAAGGCGATAACCAGCAGCCGAACCATCCCCGGCTTGCGAAGTATCACCACTCCGCGCGGGGTTTGCTCAGGCCGTTTACCGTTCGACGAGGGCAGATAGCGCCACGCCGCCAGCAGGCAAAGCAGCGCCAGCACCGCAAAGATGACGCACGCCGCACGCCAGCCGCCCGGCGCGAAAAGCAAAATCGGCACCGAGAGGATGATCCCGCCGCTGGTGCCGGCATTGATGATGGTGTTGATCCCGGTCTGCCGCTCAGGCGGAACGCTGTCTCCGACCGCCCCGGCAAGTGCGGGGGACGCCAGCCCCGAGCTTAGCCCGGCGATAAACAACCCGAGCGCCAGGGTGAGCGGCTGCGCCGAGAGGGAAAGGACAAGCAGCCCGCTGGCGGCGGTCGCTGCGGCCAGCAGTGCCGGCACGCGGGGGCCAAAACGATCGGTGAGAAAAGAGGCCAAAAAGACCGACAGGCAATAGGCCGCGTAGCTACAGGCCGCAATAACGCCCGCCATCTGCGGCGTAAAGGGAATGGCCTGGCGAATATCGGGCAGCATCAGCCCCCAGGAAAATCTCGCCATCCCGTAGGTCACCGCGATAAGCGAAAACCCGGTGATGCCCAGCGCAATCGGTTTAGTCATCAGGCTCCTCTCTCTGGCTGCGTTAAAAAAACCTAACCCCTGAGCGCCTGTTGCGCCAGTTTTCAGCGCCGCGATTTGTCTGACTTCTCACCGCCTGCGCGTTCATCACTTACACTTAAGGTGTTTCTTTTTTCGGCATTGCCAGAAAACAGGAGAGATGCATGACCCGAATCCACAGCGTGATCCCGCCCTATATTCTTCGACGTATTATTGAAACCGGCTCGGAGCCGCAGCAGCGCTGCGCCCGTCAGACCTTAACGCACGTGCAAACGCTCATGGCGCATATGCCGGGCAAACCCGCCGCACCGCACGTCAATAAAGCCGGGCAGCTTGAGCGCGATATTTACGATGCGAAACAGACCCAGGAGCTGCCGGGCACGCAGGTGCGCTACGAGGGGCAGCCGTCAAACGGCGATGTGGCGGTTAATGAGGCCTATGACTATTTAGGCATCACCCATGACTTTTTCTGGAAGAACTATCGGCGCGACTCGCTGGATAATCAGGGGCTGATCCTGACCGGCACCGTGCACTACGGACGTGAATATCAGAACGCATTCTGGAACGGTCAGCAGATGGTGTTTGGCGATGGCGACGGGGAGATATTTAACCGCTTCACCATTGCCATTGACGTGGTGGCCCATGAACTCAGCCACGGCGTGACCGAAACCGAAGCCGGGCTGATCTATTTTGAACAATCCGGCGCGCTGAACGAGTCCTTATCGGATGTAATTGGCTCGCTGGTAAAACAGTATCACCTCAAGCAAAACGCCGACGAGGCCGACTGGCTAATCGGTGAAGGGCTGCTGGCGAAAGGGATTAACGGCAAAGGGCTGCGATCGATGTCGGAACCCGGCACGGCCTATGACGACCCGCTTCTCGGCAAAGATCCGCAGCCCGCGCACATGAAGGACTTTATCAAAACACGCGACGACAACGGCGGCGTGCATCTTAACTCGGGCATTCCGAATCGCGCCTTTTATCTGGCGGCAACGGCGATTGGCGGCAAGGCCTGGGAGAAAGCGGGCTATGCCTGGTACGACACGGTTTGCGATCGCAATTTGCCGCAGGATGCCGATTTTGATGCCTTCGCAAAACTGACGATTGCCCACGGTGAAAAACGTTCGGGTAGCGACGTTGCGGCGGCCATCAGGCAGGCCTGGGAACAGGTGGGAGTGTTGTAAATGCAGGTTCCGGAACTGACGGATGACGCGGTGGTTGAGCTGGCTCGTGAGGGCGGCGTGGCCTATATTCCCAAACTGGCCGGGCTGCGCCGCATTGCCCTCTCGTCGCTCAATACCACGCAGCGCGAGCGGGTGATAAGCATCCTGCAACAGGCGTTTCCTCGCGGGGAGCCGCCCGGTCAGGCCTCATCGCCCGGTCGCGGCGATCAGCGCTATTTTCGCATTCAGATCGTCTGGACGCGGCACAACCAGGCGCAGTACACCGATATGATCGTGCTGGTGCCGGAGCAGGAGGCGCCAGAGTCGCTGGTTGAACTCTGGCAAAAAGGCGAAGGATGCGTGTGCGATTAAGCCTCTGCTCTGACGAACTCCACGCGTTTTTTTGAAATCAGCCCGTGGCCGTTCTGGCAGAAATAGTCCACCGCACCGCAGGCTTTGAGCACCTGAAGCGGCTTGTGGCAATCCGGGCAGCGCGCTTCCAGCGCCACGTCTTTTTGACACGTTTCACAGTGAGCCACACCGTTCTGTGGCTCCAGCTCTGCATGGCAATCCGGGCAGATAATCGACATAGTGACTCCCGATCTCATATTGATAACCTGATCATTTTACCACGATGCGTTCAGTGTGGCCCGCGCAGCCGTTGCTGCAATGACAGCAAGAGCTCAACCTCTTCAAGCCTGCGCCGCGTCGTGCGCGGCACCTCCTGCGGGCAGCGAATAAACAGGCTCTGCTCCCCAAGGATCTGCTCTGCCAGACAGCGCTCATAAAGCGTGCCGGGAATGCGCCACTGCTGGACGCTGTCGCCGTGAACAGACTCCAGCACGTCCTCAGACCCGCGACGGTCGTGGCTAACGATGCGCCCGTCGCGCAGAATGATGCGCAGCCCCTTTTGCCCGCCGGATGGCCCGGCATATTTGTTGAGCCAGATATCCACCGGCACGCCGCCGACCTGCCCCTGAAGATGCGCTTCGCCCTCGGCGGTGGTGACATCGCCCTTACTGATTGTCTTGCCCAGGCGGTCTTTCGCCTTCATCACCTGTAAATCCATATCGCTGCCGCCGCCGAGCGCGTGCACCGTTTCGCGGATCATCGCCAGAACGTGCGTGCCGATATCCAGAATTACCCCGTCAGGGTGGCGAAGCGTGCGGGTGTCCGGCTCCCCGGTGGCGAAGTTAAGCGCGACGGGCTCGCCCGCGTCGTTAAACCCGCTTGGCTCCTGAAGAAACCCTTCTATTTTCACTACGTCAGCCAGGCGCTCGATCAGACCCAGCCGGACGATATCGGTGCGCGTCATCCAGTGGTCGAGCGCCAGTACGCGACTTGCCGCGTCAGGCGTTGCCAGCAGCGTTTTGAGCGTAGCGATTTGCGACAGCGTGGCGACAACGGGCTTTTCAACCACAATGCGCGGAACAGGTGAGGCGAGCGCCAGCTCAAGCACCTCAAGATGGTTTAGCGAAGCGGTGGTGATAAACAGCGTATCGAGAGGATGGCTAAGAAGCGCGGCCAGCGAAGAACAGCGGGTCACGTCATCAGGCTGCCTGTTGGGCTGAACGTCAAACCCCGGACAGGGAAGCGAAGAGTTAAAACGGTTTCGTAACGCCGGGAGATACGCCGTTTCGACCACGGCGCCCAGACCCACAAATCCTGACAGCATGTGTTTTCCTCGTTGAAGATTGCCGGGGCATGACGTCTGCCCCGGCAAAGCGAGGGGTTATCAGGCGTTAGCGGCCGGTTTGGTCTGCGCATTTTCCAGCATGCGACGCACCGGAACAATGAGCACAATCAGTACCGCAGCACAAATCAGCAGCGCCACGGAGCAGCGGGCAAAGAGATCCGGCAGCATATCCAGCTGATCGGCCTTCACGTGACCGCCAATCAGGCCCGCCGCCAGGTTGCCGAGCGCACTGGCGCAGAACCACAGGCCCATCATCTGCCCGCGCATTCTTTCCGGCGCCAGCAGCGTCATGGTCGCCAGACCAATCGGGCTCAGGCACAGCTCGCCCAGCGTCAGCATCAGGATACTGCCCACCAGCCAGAACGGCGACACGCCCGCCCCGCCGTTAGCCAGCACGTTCTGCGCCGCCAGCATCATCAGGCCAAAGCCGCCCGCCGCGCACAGAATGCCGATAACGAACTTGGTAATGCTGCTCGGACGAATATTCATGCTCGCCAGCTTCGGCCACGCCCAGCTGAAGACCGGCGCCAGCAGAATGATAAACAGCGCGTTAATCGACTGGAACCACACCGCCGGGATCTCGAAATCCCCAATCATGCGGTTAGTGTAGTCGTTGGCAAACAGGTTAAACGAGGTCGGCTTTTGTTCGAACGCCGACCAGAAGAAGGCGGCGGACACCAGCAGGATAAAGCAGACCAGCAGTCTGGCGCGCTCTTTACGGTTAAGACCGGCAAAGACAAACAGGTAGATAAAATAGAGCGCCACGGAGGCCGCAATCACGTACACCAGCACGCTGGCGACCGCAACCGGGTTAATCACAATCACGCCCTGGGAAATCAGCGTCACGAGCACCGCCACGCCAACGGCCAGCGCAAGCAGCCAGGCACCCACGCCGTTGCGCTTCACCACCGGGCTGTTCCAGGTAGAATCCAGGCCCACTTCGCTGTCGTAACGTTTCATCGACGGCACGGCAAACACGCGGAAGATCACCAGCGCCACCAGCATCCCGATACCGCCGATGCCAAAGCCCCAGTGCCAGCCGTGGGTTTTAATCAGCCAGCCGGAGATCAGCGGCGCAATAAACGACCCCATGTTGATGCCCATGTAAAACAGCGAGAAGCCGCCGTCGCGGCGGGTATCGCCCTTTTTATACAGGGTGCCCACCATCACCGAGATACAGGTTTTGAACAGGCCAGAGCCGAGGACGATAAACATAAGGCCGATAAAGAACAGGTCGTTGCCCATCACCGCGGAGAGGGCGATCGACAGGTGGCCCAGCGCGATCAGGATCGAACCGTACCACACGGCTTTTTGCTGACCGAGCCAGTTGTCCGCCAGCCAGCCGCCCGGCAGCGCGGCCAGATACATGGCACCGGCAAAAATCCCCACGATGGCGGACGCATTTTCCCGCGCCAGGCCCATGCCGCCGTCATAAACGGTGGCAGCCATAAACAGGATCAATAACGGTCGAATACCGTAAAACGAGAAACGTTCCCACATTTCGGTGAAGAACAGGGACCCGAGCGGATAAGGGTGGCCGAAGAAAGTCCGGCTTTCTTTTTGATTAACAGAGGATTGCATAATTCTCCCGAAAAGGTATGTCGTCGTGCTTGTAAGCACCGCAAACACGCCGACCAGTTATATATCTGGTCGATTTTTTGTCGGCGGCGAAGTGTTATTTAACCATTTGATAACCTGAGGCCAGTTTTGTCTAGTACCAACCCCAGGTGTTTAAGATGAAAGTTCGACAATCATCTTATTTCTCAGATTTATAATTGGCTAGTCGCGAATAGTGATTGACATCACACACAGAAACATACGACAGGTACAGGCGAAAAAAAACCCGCGAATTACCGCGGGTTTATTCAGATCAGCAATGCTTATTTGCTTTTCTTGATGTGCTTGATCAGACGCTTGCGCTTACGCATCTGGTTCGGGGTCAGGGTGTTGCGCTTGTTAGCAAACGGGTTCTCCCCTTCTTTGAACTGAATGCGGATCGGCGTGCCCATTACGTCCAGTGATTTACGGAAGTAATTCATCAGATAGCGTTTGTAGGAATCCGGCAGATCTTTCACCTGGTTACCGTGGATCACCACGATAGGCGGGTTATAACCACCGGCGTGGGCATATTTCAGCTTCACGCGACGGCCACGCACCAGCGGCGGCTGATGGTCTTCTGCGGCCATGTTCATAATGCGGGTCAGCATCGCGGTGCTCTGACGACGGGTAGAGCTGTCGTAGGCTTCACGCACGGATTCAAACAGATTACCCACGCCGCTGCCGTGCAGGGCAGAGATAAAGTGAACGCGGGCGAAGTCGATAAAGCCAAGGCGGAAGTCCAGCGTCTCTTTCACCTGCTCGCGAACTTCGTTGCTCAGGCCGTCCCACTTGTTGACGACGATAACCAGTGAGCGTCCGCTATTGAGGATAAAGCCCAGCAGCGAGAGATCCTGATCCGAAATACCCTCGCGCGCGTCGATAACCAGCAGCACCACGTTGGCGTCTTCAATCGCCTGCAAGGTTTTAATGACGGAGAATTTCTCCACCACATCGGTGATTTTCCCGCGCTTACGCACGCCCGCGGTGTCGATGAGCACATACTCACGTTCATCGCGCTGCATAGGGATGTAGATACTGTCGCGGGTGGTGCCAGGCATGTCGTAAACGACCACGCGGTCTTCACCCAGAATGCGGTTAGTAAGCGTAGACTTACCGACGTTTGGACGGCCCACGATTGCCAGCTTGATTGGCAGGTCCTGCGGGTTAAAGTCGTCTTCAGGCTCTTCTTCCGCGCCCTCTTCACCCGCTTCGAACTGCGCCCAGTATTCGGCGTCTTCGTCCACTTCTTCCGGCGGGTTAACTTCATCAACCCACGGTAGCAGAACGGTTTCGAGCAGGCTGGTTACGCCGCGACCGTGCGAAGCGGCGATTGGGTAGATCTCACCCAGCCCTAAGGACCAGAAATCAGCGACCGCCTGATCGGCGTCAATACCGTCAGTTTTGTTCGCGACCAGGAAGGTCGGTTTTTCACGCGAGCGCAGATGCTTAGCGATAGCGGAATCCGCTGGCATCAGGCCTGCACGGGCATCAACCATAAACAGAACTACGTCCGCCTCTTCGATTGCCAGCAGAGACTGTTCCGCCATACGGGTTTCAACGCCGTCTTCTGTGCCGTCGATACCGCCGGTATCAACACAGATAAACTCGCGACCTTCCACTTCTGCACGACCGTACTTACGGTCACGCGTCAGCCCCGGGAAATCCGCAACCAGCGCATCACGGGTGCGTGTTAAACGGTTAAAAAGAGTGGATTTTCCAACGTTAGGGCGCCCGACAAGCGCGACCACAGGTACCATGTTTGAAGCCTCATAAAATTCAAAATAACGTCGCTTTTGCGGCGTTTTTAAAAATGTCAAAACGGCCCCTGAGTGAACAGGAGCCGTTTAGTATACTACAACCGCCGTGTAATTAACGCGTGATCGCGTACAGCGTGCCGTCTTTTGCCTGAATCAGCAGTTTGCCATCGGCCACAACCGGCTCGGTCAGGAAGCCAGAGCTGTCGACTTTCTGCTGTGCCACGAAGCGACCGGTTTCAGGATCGATCCAGTGCATGTAGCCTTCGCTGTCGCCCACCACCAGGCTGCCGTTATACAGTACCGGCGCGGTCAGCAGACGGTGCAGCAAGTCGCTTTGCGTCCACAGAGTGACGCCGCCATCGGTGTTCAGCGCCAGCAGACGGTCGTTCTGATCAACCATGTAGATACGGTTGCCATCAACAACGAAATCGTTCACTGAGCCCAGCTCGCGTTTCCACATAATCTGGCCGCTGCGCAGATCCAGCGCGGTCAGGTTGCCGTTGTAAGCCAGCGCGTAAACCACGTTATCAACGATAACCGGCGTGGTGTCCACGTCGCTCAGACGGTCGATTTCAGTTGAACCGGTCGCCTGGGAGATACGCTGCTGCCAAATCATCTGGCCCTGCTGCATCAGTACCGCGCTCACGCGACCGTTGTCACCGCCAACGATAGCCGCACCAAACGCAGTGGCAGGTGCAGACTCGCCGCGCAGAGACAGGGCTGGCATGTCGAGGTTAACCGTCCATTTTACCAGACCGTCCGCTTCGTTCAGCGCCTGAAGCTGGCCGTTGCTGGTGTGGATCAGCACCAGGCCGTCGCTGACTACCGGACGCGACAGGGATTCGCCCGCCACGGTGGTTTGCCATGCAATTGAACCGTCGCTGGCGTTCAGCGCGTAAACCTGCGCTTTTTCACTGCCCACGTACACATGACCGCCGGAAACCGTCAGGCCGCCGGAGAGCAGTGCAGATTTACGGGAGAACCAGCCGTCTTTTTCCGCCAGGTTAACCGACCAAACTTCTTTGCCATCATCGGCGTTAACCGCTTTAACCGTGCCTTTGCGGTCAGCCGCATAGACAACGCTGTCAGCATAAGCCGGATGCAGGTTGGAATAGAAATCACCAATACCCCCGCCCACGGACGTGTCCCAGGCGGTTGATGGGGTGAACTGGTTTTCAACCGTCGGCAGCGGGGACATTTTTACAACATCTTCTTCGCCACTGAACAGTGAACAGCCACTCAATAACGTAACGGAAAGCAGTCCTGGCAGAAGTAATTTACGCAATTGCATCGGGTCCCTCTCAGACGGACAAATTATTTATTTTCATCTGCATCATTTCGCTCAGCGCAGGTGAAGCTTTGCTGTCTACGCCAGCTTGCCACGCTTTACGCGCGCCCTCTTTGTCGCCTTTGCTGAGCAGCGCTTCACCGCGCAGATCGGCAACGATGGCGGCAAAGCCTTCGCCTTTGATGGTATCGAGCGTTTTCAGCGCATCATCCGCTTTCTTCTGCTGAACCTGGATACGTGCCAGACGCAGATTGATGACCGCTTTCAGGTTCTCATCGCTTGCCGCGGCAAGGCCCTGTGAAAGCTGTGCTGCCGCTTTATCCAGCTCGTTTTTATCAACGAACTGCTGGGCGACTTCCAGCGCAGCCAGCGCGCCGTAAGTATTTTTGTTGTCAGCAGCAAATTTCTCTGCCGCCGCCAGGGTTTGCGGCTGATCGGCACGGATAGCGCTGACGGTATTTTCATACGCCAGAGAGGATCCGCGTGCGGAATCCATCTGATGGCTGTTCCAGTAACGCCAGCCCGCTAATGCGCCAATACCTAAAATCACCCCAACAGCCAGGGCTTTGCCGTTTTCAGCAAAGAAGCGCTTAATGGCGTCAACCTGGTCGTTTTCGTTCTCGTACATTTCCACGCAGTCTTTCTCCTTAGCCCAATAGAGTGCGCAAGTGCGCCGCAACGCCGTCCTGCGTTACCGTAGTTTGCTCACCCGAGCGCAGGTCTTTGACAACCACTTCGCCGTTAGCCACTTCGGACTCACCCAGTACCAGTGCGATACTTGCGCCCCACTTATCGGCACGAGCAAACTGTTTCTTAAAGTTGCCGCCGCCGTGGTTGGTCATCAGCTTAACGCCCGGCAGTTCATCACGAACGCGTTCGGCAAGCTGCATCGCCGCAGACTGCGTATCCGCACCTGAAGCCACCAGGTATATATCGACAACGGAATCTGCTTTAAATTCCGGATTAACTGCCTGAACCAGTAAAACAAGTCGCTCAAGGCCCATCGCGAAGCCGACACCAGGGGCGGTGCGACCGCCGAGCTGCTCAACCAGACCGTCGTAACGACCGCCCGCGCAGACCGTCCCCTGGGAACCCAGGCTGGACGTCACCCACTCGAACACGGTGCGGTTGTAGTAGTCCAGACCGCGCACCAGGCGTTGGTTGACGGTATAGGCAATGCCTGCGGCTTCCAGCAGCTTGCACACGCCCGCGAAATGCTCGCGAGACTCGTCGTCAAGGTAATCACCCAGCGCAGGGGCGTCGTTTAACAGCGCCTGCACGTCAGGATTTTTGGAATCCAGCACGCGCAGCGGGTTGCTGTACATACGGCGTTTGCAGTCTTCGTCCAGCTTATCTTTATGCTGTTCCAGGAACGCCACCAGCGCATCGCGGTAGTTTGCACGCGCTTCAAGAGAACCGATGGAGTTCAGCTCCAGAGAAACGTGCTCAGAAATACCCAGCGCGCGCCACCAGCGAGCGGTCAGCATAATCAGCTCAGCGTCGATATCCGGACCGTTCAGGCCGAAAACTTCCACACCCAGCTGGTTGAACTGGCGGTAACGCCCTTTCTGCGGACGTTCGTGGCGGAACATCGGGCCGATATACCACAGGCGCTGCTCCTGATTGTACAGAAGACCATGTTCGATGCCGGCGCGTACGCAGCCCGCCGTACCTTCCGGACGCAGGGTCAGGCTATCGCCGTTGCGGTCCTCAAAGGTATACATCTCTTTTTCAACCACGTCGGTCACTTCGCCGATCGCGCGTTTGAATAACGGGGTCTGCTCTACAATCGGCAAACGGATTTCGCTGTAACCGTAGCTGCCGAGCACCTGCTTCAGCGTGCCTTCAATGCGCTGCCAGATGGCGGTTTCGCCCGGCAGATAATCGTTCATGCCGCGGATGGCTTGAATGTTTTTTGCCACGTTTATTCTCTTTCTATATACAAAAAAAACCCAAAGAATGGGTTCAATCATACATGGGAAGCGTCACGCTTCCCATCACGTTATTTTTCAACCTGCTGGATGCTGATGCGCTGCGCTTCATCCATCATCGTGGCTTTGGCGCGAATGCGGGCTTCGAGCTGGTCGATCATGTCACTATTATCCAGACGATCTTTACGAACGCCATCTTCATAGAGACCACTTTTCTTGTTTCCGCCCGTCACGCCAAGCGTTGACACCAGCGCCTCACCGGGACCGTTCACCACGCAGCCGATAATGGACACGTCCATTGGCGTGATAATGTCTTCCAGACGCTGCTCGAGGGCATTTACCGTGCCGATCACGTCAAACTCCTGACGCGAACAGGTTGGGCAGGCAATAAAGTTGATCCCACGCGCGCGGATGCGCAGCGACTTTAAAATATCGAAACCGACTTTGATCTCTTCTACCGGATCCGCCGCCAGAGACACGCGCAGCGTATCGCCGATTCCCTCTGAAAGCAGCAGCCCCAGCCCGATCGCCGACTTAACGGAGCCGCTACGCAGGCCGCCCGCTTCGGTGATCCCGAGGTGCAGAGGCTGCTCGATCTGTTTAGCCAGCAGGCGATAGGACTCCACCGCCAGGAACACGTCGGAGGCTTTTACGCTGACTTTGAACTGATCGAAGTTAAGACGATCCAGATGATCCACGTGACGCATGGCGGATTCGAGCAGCGCCTGAGGCGTTGGCTCACCGTATTTTTCCTGGAGATCTTTTTCCAGGGAACCGGCGTTGACGCCGATGCGGATAGGAATATTTTTGTCGCGCGCGCAGTCCACTACCATGCGGATACGCTCTTCGTTACCGATGTTGCCCGGGTTTATGCGCAGGCAATCTACGCCGTACTCGGCGACTTTAAGGGCAATGCGATAGTCGAAGTGGATGTCGGCAACCAGCGGAACGCTGACCTGCTGTTTGATCAGCTTAAACGCCTCAGCAGCATCCATCGTAGGAACGGAAACGCGGACAATGTCCGCGCCTACGCGTTCTAATGCTTTGATTTGATTGACCGTTGCTTCCACGTCCGTGGTGCGCGTGTTGGTCATCGACTGGACGGCGATAGGTGCCCCATCGCCAATCGGCACATTCCCAACGTAAATCCGTTTTGATTTTCTACGTTGAATCGGAGCCTGGTTATGCATGAAAAATCTCCCGCGGTGCCCGTCTGTTACTGTGCTGCTGATTGTTCGGCATTAACGGTAAGACGCGCAACCTGGTTAGTTCTGATAAAGCGGCTCAGATCGACAGGTTTTCCTTGATACTGGATCTGTACCGCTGCCGGAGCGCCAATTTTAAGCTTGTAAGGTGCCTGACCCGTGAGGTTTAACGTGCCATCTTTACGCTGTAAGCCGCTGAACAGTTTTTTACCGGTCGCATCGCTAACTTCTAACCAGCAATCTGCGGTGAAGTTCATCACCAGCGCGTTCGGATCGGCGGCGGTATTGGCTACGCCAGCCTGATCGGTTGGCAGCGGCTGCGTGGTGCTGTCCGCTGGTGCGGTTGAAGCAGGTGCGTTCGCCGCGGTGTCTACGTTCGCCTGAGAAGGGGAAACCACGGCGTTGTTCTGGGATGCCGCTGGCGCGGTAGCGTCGGTAGCAGGCGCTTGTGCCTGAGCGGTATCCGTTGCTGGCGCATCGGTCGTCGCCTGCGGTTCGCTGGACGCCGACGCGGTGTCGGTATTCAGCGGCACGCTCTGGGAATTATCGCTACCGGCGTTGTTCAGCTCGGCGGAGGATTGATCGGCCATGGTGGTGATCTCTTCCTGCTGCGCTTTGTGGTTCTGCCACCACCATGCGCCCGTCAGACCGACGACCACAAACAGCACCAGCCAGGTGAAGCTCATCAGCCAGCCATCACGTTTTTTACGACGTTTACCCAGGGAGAAGGTCTGCATCGGTGCGACTTTCGCAGCACGGACCGGCGCCTGTTTCTCCATCATAGGCAGTAATTCGTCTTCGGGAATGTGCACCAGTTTTGCGTAAGAGCGGATATAACCACGCAGAAATGTTGAAGCCAGATCGGCAGGCGCCTTATCTTCTTCAATATCGCGAACCGTGGAAACCTTCAGGCACAAGCGTTCTGCAACGGCTTGCTGGCTGAGTCCGAGTTGTTCACGGGCGTTGCGAAGACGAACGCCAGTGGAGAGTGCTTCATTTTGGTCGTGAGTGGCTTCAGTATTCATTCGCTACAACTACTGGTACGTGAAAATAAGGGTTCAGGTGCCGGTGAGTCACAATGCCACCCGCACCGCGAAACTTCTGGTCAGTTAGCCAGGAACAGAGAGTATAAGGCTGTCAGCCCAGAGATGACAGTGCCGCCCTGCCGCATAGCTAAACTGTTGTTACGACGTTACATACTGCCCGAAAGTCGTATGAAACGCACCGTAATTATTAATCAATCATTCTGAATATGACTGATTATTCAGTAAGATTATGCTTCACGGCGCAGAAATGCGCCGTGAGTGCATGATTATCAAACAGCTTTCACCGCAATGGTCTCGCCCTGCATACGTTTACGCAGCGTTCGCTTGGTACGGTCGATAACGTCACCGGCCAGCTGCCCACACGCGGCATCAATATCATCACCACGGGTTTTACGCACGATGGTGGTGAAACCGTACTCCATCAGCACCTTGGAGAAACGATCGATTCGGCTATTCGAGCTGCGGCCATACGGCGCGCCCGGGAACGGGTTCCACGGGATCAGGTTGATCTTGCACGGCGTATCTTTCAGCAGTTCCGCCAGCTCGTGCGCGTGCTCGGTGCCGTCGTTGACGTGATCGAGCATCACGTATTCGATCGTGACTCGGCCCTGGTTCGCATTGGATTTCTCCAGGTAGCGACGCACGCCCGCGAGGAAGGTTTCGATATTGTACTTTTTGTTAATAGGCACAATTTCGTCACGAATAGTATCGTTTGGCGCGTGCAGGGAGATAGCCAGCGCAACGTCAATCATGTCGCCGAGCTTATCCAGCGCAGGGACAACGCCCGAGGTGGACAGCGTGACGCGGCGTTTGGACAGACCAAAACCGAAGTCGTCCAGCATGATTTCCATTGCAGGGACAACGTTGGTCAGGTTCAGCAGAGGTTCGCCCATGCCCATCATCACCACGTTGGTGATAGGACGGGTGCCCGTCACTTTCGCGGCACCGACGATTTTCGCCGCACGCCACACCTGGCCGATAATTTCGGACACGCGCAGGTTACGGTTAAAGCCCTGCTGTGCGGTAGAGCAGAATTTACACTCCAGCGCACAGCCGACCTGAGAAGAGACGCACAGCGTGGCGCGGTCATCTTCAGGAATATAAACGGTCTCAACGCGCTGATCGCCCACGGCAATCGCCCATTTAATGGTGCCATCGGAAGAGCGTTGTTCTTCTACCACTTCCGGCGCGCGGATTTCAGCCACTTCCTTGAGCTTATTGCGCAGCACTTTATTGATGTCAGTCATGTCATCAAAGTTGTCGCTGCAATAGTGGTACATCCATTTCATGACCTGGTCGGCACGAAACGGCTTCTCGCCCATCTCTTTGAAGAATTCGCGCATCTGCTGACGGTTCAGATCCAGCAGGTTGATTTTTCCATTTTTATTTGGAACCGCAGGAATGGCGACTTCGGAGGTGTTAACTAGTTCAGACATAATATTTTCCGGCCTCGTTGTTACACGTTATGGCCCGTGGAGGGTTGAAAAGAAACGCCCCGGTAAGCAGTCTGCTCGTCCGGGGCGTTGCATTGTACAAAGTCTGGTGCAGGGATGCCACGTTTGCGCGCGGCATTTACGAAAATAATGTGTAAACGAAACCGTTAAATTAACGGGTACGTGGACACACTTCGCCTTCTGCGAAGAAGAAAGCGATTTCGCGCGCAGCGGATTCTACAGAGTCGGAACCGTGGGTGCCGTTCTCGGTGAAGCTGTCAGCGTAATCGGCACGCAGGGTACCGGCCAGCGCGTTGTCCGGGTTGGTTGCGCCCAGCAGATCGCGGTGACGCTGAACGGCGTTTTCGCCTTCCAGCACGGACACCACGATTGGGCCAGAGGTCATGAACTCAACCAGGCCATCAAAGAACGGGCGACCTTCGTGCTCAGCATAGAAACCGCGAGCCTGCTCAACGGTCAGGTGCAGCATTTTGGTGCCAACGATTTTGAACCCTGCTGATTCAAAGCGAGCAAAGATGCTGCCAATAACGTTTTTTGCCACCGCGTTTGGTTTGATGATGGAAAAAGTACGTTCAATAGCCATGATTACCTCTGTGATCTGTTCTGTTGTTTTGCATACCGGAGTATGGTGTGGCGCGGATTATAATGAGCAATGGCGCCATTGCCTACGGATCTAAGTAACATTTTTTTAAAATAAGACGAGTATTAGCAACAGGTCACGCTAAACGCGTCCGTTTCGTTACTGAAGCGTAAAGTTCACCGTTGCCACCTGACCCGCCTCATCCATTACCAGTAGCTGATATTCACCAGACTTATCAAGCTCTAAAGTGTAACCTCTTCCCTTCACGTCCAGCGGTTCACCGTTTAAAAACCACCATCGCCCGGTACTCGTGCCGCTGGCCTGCAACGGCAACGCCACCTTCGCCTCGCCCGGAAGACGTTTAATGACTGCCCCTTCCCGCACGCCGGAGAGGATCAGCGGCGCGGGCGGATCCTGCGTGATGGGCGGGCAGACCGTCGACGACGGCGGAACTCTTGCCGAACGTCGCTCCGCCGCTGGCAGCCAGGGTTCGAGCGGCAGCGGCCAGACGTCAATGACCTTTTCCGCTGCCCCCGGACAATCCGCCGCCACGCGTTTACCCTCTTTATCGAGCCAGACCGGGAAACGAATGCCGCGAATGCCCTCCTGCTCCGGCAGCAGCAGCGTAGGCGGCTCGCTGCCGTCCAGCAGCCAGGTGGCCAGACGGCGGCGACAGTTTTCGCTGCCCTCAGGAAGCGACTGCCCGCCCGGCCAGCAAATCACGCCACGGCCTACCGATGCCGGGCGCGGATCGCGCGGCAAGCGGGCTTCATCAACCGAGGTACGCGACTGAAGCATGTTATTGACCTGATTGAGCAGCGGAACCGCGCTGGCAAACCCAAACTGGCCGGCAACCGGCGTGCCGTCCGGGCGGCCGGTCCAGATCCCAATCAGATAACGCGCGTTCAGCCCCACCGCCCAGGCGTCACGATAGCCGTAGCTGGTGCCGGTTTTCCACGCGAGCGGCGCAACCTGCGGCAGCACGTTATCCGGCAGCGGCTGCGCCTGGTTGCCCAAAATACGGCGGATGATCCACGCCGCGCCCGGCGACAGCAATGGCCGCTCCACCAGCGGATCGCCGGGCTGAAGGCGCAGCTTCGCGGCTTTACCTTTACGGGCAAACGCGCTGTAAGCCGCCGTGATGTCCGCCAGCCGCGCCCCTGCTCCACCCAGGATCAGCGACAGGTTAGGCTGCGCCCCCGCCGGGAGGATCAGCGGCAGCCCGGCATTGCTCAGCATTCCCGCAAACCGCTTTGGCCCGTAGGCTTCAAGCACCTGCACCGCGGGAAGATTCAACGAGCGCACCAGCGCGTCGCTCATGCTCACCGGCCCGTGAAAGCCGCTGTCAAAGTTACCGGGACGATAATCCCCGGTTCGTCGCGGCACGTCCTGAAGCAGCGAGGCGGGATGGATCAGCCCGTCGTCCAGCGCCATGCCGTAGACGAACGGCTTCAAAACCGATCCGGGCGATCGCACCGCGTTGACCATATCCACATGGCTAAATCGGGTGGCGTCGTTGATGTCCACCGATCCCACCCAGCCGCGCACCTTCATACTGGTATGATCGACAACGATCATCGCTAGCGAGCTACGCTCCGGCAGGCGCGCTTTCCAGTTCAGCGCCAGCTCTTCCAGCTGGCGTTGCAATGAGGCGTCGAGGGTGGTGATAATTTTGTTGTCGCGACTTTTACCCAGCATCATGCGCGCAAAAAGCGGCGCCAGCTGCGGCATCTGTCGGGGAGCCAGCCATACCGCTTCCTGACGCGACTCTTTCACCTGCTGCGCCGACCAGACGCCCTGCGTCACCATTCTGTCGAGCACTTTGTTGCGCGCCGCTTCCGCCCTCTCCGGCCATCGGTCCGGACGCAACCGGCTGGGCGCCTGCGGCAGCACCGCCAGCAGCGCCGCTTCGGAATAGCTCAGCTGCGAAGGCGGTTTACCGAGATAGGTCCAGCTCGCGGCACCGACGCCCTGCAACGTGCCGCCAAACGGCGCGCGGTTGAGGTACAGCGTCAGAATGTCGCGTTTAGAGAGGTGCCACTCCAGCTGTATCGCCCGCCAGAGCTGGCGAATTTTGCCGCCAAAGGTGCGCGGATGCGGGTCGAGCAGACGCGCCACCTGCATGGTGAGCGTGCTCCCGCCGGAGACCACTTTTCCCGAGCTCAGATCCTGCCAGGCCGCGCGCAGCACCGAGAAGGGATTGACGCCGGGGTGCGTCCAGAACCAGCGGTCTTCATACTGGATCAGGGCTTCGAGGTAGCGAGGAGAAACCTCTTCAATAGTGACCGGGTAGCGCCAGATCCCGTCGCTGTCGGCAAATCGCCACAGCGGCGTTCCCTGTTCATCCACCACCACGCGCGCGGGATTGACCTCTTTGAGCGGCAGCGGCCACAGGCGATCGGCGGCGATAACCAGCCCCCATAAAACGAGAAGCGCTCCCGCCAGCCGAAGCCAGCGGGAGCGTGTCAGACGGGCTATGCGCATTTTACGGAACAACAATCAGCGGACCGGCTGCCGAACCTGTTGCCCGCCACTGCGGAACATACATGGACTCAACCAGCGGCGCAGGCACCTGGTACGTCCCCGGCGTGACCGCGCGCGCCAGATAAACCAGCGTCACCGGCTCCCCTGCGTTAACCGGAACGGCCGCCACAAAGCGATCGTCGCGGAACTCCATGTGCTGAATATCCGCCTGCTGCATCTGGTTCAGCAGGTTTTGCACCTCGCTGCCGCTCTCTTCCAGGCTGGCGCTGCTGCTTGCCAGATTCTGGTTTTCCAGCTCCAGACCGGCCGGGAGCAGATCGACCACCAGCGCATCCGGAACGTTCTGGCTGGCTTTGACATCAAGCCAGACCAGCACCAGCTCGCTGCTCTTCAGGCTTGAGAGCGAACGGCTGCTGCCGTCGGTAGACAGAATGTGGCGTTCAATTCGTAGGACGTTAGACGAAGGCGCCGGGGCATATTCCGGATATCCGGTGCTGTCCAGGCGCACCCACAGCGGGGCATCACCGGTATTGGTCACCTGCAACGCGTCGAGCTTGTCGCCGTCCACGTTTTGCACCTGCGCCGCGTCCCCGCTCATCGGCTGCTCTGACAGCGACGTGGTGGCCTGCCATGCGCCTGAGGTGTTCTGCAATGCACGTCCGGCGAGGAACAGCGCGTTGCTCTCTTGAGTGGAGAGCCAGCGCTGGCTGAACGCCTGCTCAGACAGGGTGTTGAGCAGCGTATTTTGCGCGTCCGGCAGCAGCTTGTACTCCTCAAGCAGAGAGAGCATCAGCGCGTTATCGCGCAGCGCGCTGCCGTAATCCGCCATCCAGCTGCGGGAGTCACTGCGCGGCGTTTTGATGGCTAAATCCAGCGCCTGCTGGCTGCGCGGCGCATCGCCCATCAGCTTCAGCGCCATGCCCAGCTGCATCAGCGGCAGGCCGGAAGCCGCCTGTGAATGGCGATCCCAGATTTCACGCAGCGCGCCAAGCGGTGCTTTTTGCTGACGCGCCAGCACCAGCGCCGCATAGGCCTGAACGGCAAATTTGCTGGCTCCGGTGTTATCGCTGTAGCGAATAGACATCATGCCCGGATCCTGCAAATAGCGCAGCAGGCGGTTGTTGGCGTTGTTGATAGCGTCAGACGGCACGCTGTAGCCCTGCTCGCCCGCACGCACCAGGAAATCGGTCACGTAGGCGGTCAGCCAGTACTCTTCCGCACCGTTTTTATCCCACAGCGCAAAGCCGCCGTTATCGCGCTGCATTTGCAGCAGGCGGGAAATGCCGACGTCGATGGCGCCGCGACGTTTTTCGTCGCTGTCGCCCTTAATGCCCAGCGCCGTCAGCTGCGCGGCGTTGGTATAGAGCGACGGGAACAGACCGCTGGTGGTTTGCTCCAGGCAGCCGTATGGATACGCCTGAAGCTCGCGGATATAACGCGCCAGGTTCAGCGGCGCTTTACCGCTCAGCAGCAGCTGACCTTGCAGCGTGGCGGGCGAAAAGCCGTCGATATGCTGTGACGGTGCCGTCCAGGACTCACCCGGATTCAGCATGGTGCCGGTATTCACCGTCTGCGCCGGGAACGCCGGGCGCACGCCGATTTTCCAGCTTTTCTGCTGCGGCGCGATAGTCTCGCCCGGCAGCTCAAGGCCCGAGATTTGCGCGGTCACTTCACCGTCGCCGTAGCCATCAAGAGCACGTACCGGAACGAACATCGTGGTGCGCGCGCCCGGCGGCAGCTTAATCGGCTGCGGCTGTGCCCCTTCCAGCGACAGTTTACCGGACGCGGTTAACGCCACGCTCAGGGTTTGCGGCTGGTCAGTCAGGTTGGTGACGTCCAGCGTTAAGCGGGACGTGTCCCCGCTGGCGAGGAAGCGCGGGGTGTTCAGCTCGGCGATGACCGGTGCGGCAACGACCACTTTGTTTTCGCTGCTGCCGAAGTCTTCTTCCGTCCAGGCCTGCGCCATCAGGCGTAATTCGCCGTTGAAATCGCCAATCGGCAACGTGATGGTGCCTTCACCGTTGGCGTCGAGCTCCACCGGCTGCGCCTGCTGGGCAATGATTGTTACGTGGTTCACCGGCGGCTTACCGCCGCGCTTCAGCTCGTCACCGTCACCACCAAACCGCAGCGCCGCCACGCGGCCCTGGCCTTCAATCACCTGGCCGTAGATATCATAGATATCCGCGCCGTAGCGTTTCTGTCCGAAGAAGGCCTGCCACGGATCGGGCGTGACGTAATCGGTGATGTTCAGCACGCCGCTATCCACGGCAGAGAGCAGTACGTTCACCTTCTGCGGCACCGCCCCCTCTTTCACGCTGGCTTTCACCTTCACGGAAAGCGTCTGGTTTGGACGCATTTTCTGCGGCGCATCCAGCGCAACGTTCAGGCGACGATTTTCATCCCCCATCGGCAGATGCAGCAGGCCGACCGCGCGCTTCGGCGTGGCGGATTTAGATTTATCGCCCGGACGAACCACCAGGGTGCTGAGGTACAGATCGTGGCGTTTCCAGCTCTTATCGACCGGAATAGACAGATCCAGACCGTTAGCCGGCACGTCGATCTCTTTCCACCACAGCGGCCCTTCGCTGGATTCGATCATGGCGTAGCCTTTACCGGCGGCAGGTGCAGCAATGTGCAGATTAATGGTATCGCCAGGCTGATAGGCCGGTTTATCGAGCTTGAGGGTCACGCGATCCGGACGCGCCGCGCCGGAGCCGTCGCTGTTATCCTGCCAGCTGTAACCGGCCCAGAAACGCACACTGCTGACGGTGTCGTCAGGGGCTTTCACCTCCAGACGATACGAACCCCACTCCACCGGGAAGGTCACTTTACCGGTCTGGTCGGCAGTCAGATCGAGCGACTGCTCGCCTTCGACCAGATCTTTTTGATCGAACTGCGATTTCCAGCCGTCGGTTTCCGACCAGTTCCAGAAATAATCACGGCGTTCACGGATCAGGCGTACCTGTAAACCGGACACCGCTTTTTTCGCCCCGCTGGCATCGGCATAGACAATGTCGAAGCTGGCGTTGCTATCTTCATCGACAATCGGCTGATTGACGGTGGTGTCGGTGCGGTAGTCATAGACCGCTTTGCTGGCGAACTGCGGGCGAATCCCCGGCAGCGTTTTCGCCGGCCAGATGGCCTGTTCCGCACGACGCGTGACCGGACGGCCGCCCGACTCCAGCAGGCTGGCCTGCAAAATCACCTGCAACGGCGAGTGGGTCTCTTTCCACTGGCTCTCCACTGAAACATCGCCACGGCCCTGTTCATCCAGCTTGATCTGGACTTCATCGAGGCTGCGCGTCAGGTTCTCTTCCGCGATATCGCCAAACTGGAAGCCAGGCAGCGCGGCCACGGCTTCACGCAGCGGACGCAGATAAAGCTGGCCTTGCAGGCTGTTACCGTTAGCCGGCGCACCGTACAGGTAATATCCCGCCACGTTAAAGTTGACCTCATCGGCCGGGGCGACTGGCGTTTTTTGGCCGGTCAGATTCAGCGCCATCCGCTCAGGCATGAAATCTTCGACGTGGAAATCCCACAGGCGCTGCAAGTTGTCGCCGGTATTGGCGCGAATATGCCACATGCCGGTCTGCGCGCTGGCGTCCAGCGGATAGTTAAGGCGATAGAGGCCATTTTCAGGCTGAACCACCAGCGTGCGCGCCACCTGCCCGTCCGGGCGCAGCACGTCGAGCTTCACCGGCTGGGCTGGCAGAGACTTGCCGTCGCTGTCGCGCAGCAGGCCGTTTAAGATCACCGTTTCACCCGGGCGATAGAGATCGCGCGGACCAAACATAAAGAACTGCTTGCTGTAGCCCGGGGCGCCAGTAATATCAAACTCGGCGAGATCCAGCGCCGGGAGTTTGAGGTCGAGCAGCGTTGTCTGACCGTCTTTACGCGCCAGGATTAGCGCCGCTTCTTTATCCGTTTCAAGCTTAGCGTGGCCGTCGGCATCGCTGGTGCCCTGCGCCAGCGTCTGCCCTTTATCATTGAGTAACGACACCTCAATGCCGGACTGCGCCGCGCCGTTTTCCAGGCTCTGGGTGAAGATATCGAGGCGGTTATGATAACGGTGAGCGGACAGGCCAATATCGCTCAGGGTAAAGAGGGTTGCCGCATTGCTGTAGTTGTAGTGCCCGGCCTGGTTCATCACGGCGATATAGACGCCCGACTGTTGCAGCGGCTTGATGTCGCCCAGCGGGAGCTGCAATTTTTCACGCGTGTTGCGCGCCGGATTCAGGTCGAAACGTCCGGTATAGACCAGATCCGCCATCTTCAGCAGATTGTCCGACTCCCAGTTGGTGAGCGAGTTGCGGTACTCCCACTGGCTGACGAAAGCGGCCAGCGACTCTGGCTTCACGCGATAGAAGTTCACGTCCACGTTGTCGACGTTGAGCGCCATCACCGGCAGCCCTTCCACGACTTTGCCCGGCAGCAGCGAACCGCGGCTGGCGAAACCGACCGTCGGCTGAATGTCGCGGGTGGTGAGCGTTTTTTCGTAATCAATACCAAAGGTGGCTTTATTCAGCGCTACAAGTCCGCGCTCGACGGTCACGACCAGCTCGCGGTTCGGCTCAAGGTGGCGTAAACGCAGCTCTTTCAGGTTAGGCGCGAGTTCCCATGCACCGTCAACCTTGCCGCTTTTCTTATCGACTACGTGTACGGTTTTGGCGAAATCCTGATCGGGATTGAGCGGGACAGAAAAGGTCAGCACCAGCGTTGACGCGCCGTCGAGCTGAATTTCAGAGGCATCGAGTAAGGTTAAAGGTTTCCCTTCGCTGGCGGCGGCCAGCTTCGCGAGCTGCTCGCTGTCGGGTTTCGTCGGCGCGTTCTTCTCAGGAGCCGTGGCGGTTGAAGCGGGAGCAGGCGATGTGGCCTGCGGTTTTTCGTCGCTGTTATCACAGCCGACGAGCGTAAAAGCGGTAAGAAGCGCGAGAGAAATCGCAGCTAGACGAAACGGTTTCATCCTTTATCCCTGGCCTGTTGGGCCTGTTGGTCGTGTTCCGGGTAAGTATTATCCGCAAGTTTCATTAATTCAAAAAGTCCAAAATGAGAAATTCAGAATCTGATAAAAAATAAGGCCTTGTTCGCGAGTTGAACGTGGTTTGCTTGTCGATGTCAGAAAAAACATCGACAATTCTTATTTATGGAAACGATGGAGGCACCCATGTCCACCTCATATTTTGTGTCGGCCGACTGGCTGATTGAGCATCACGACGATCCGGAAGTCCAGATTATTGACGCGCGTATGGCTCCCCCAGGACAAGAGCACCGGGATGTCCCGGCGGAATATCGCGCCGGACATCTGCCGGAGGCGGTGTTTTTTGATATCGAAGCGCTGTCGGATCATACCTCTCCCCTGCCGCACATGATGCCTCGCCCGGAAGCCTTTGCCGTGGCGATGCGCGAGCTGGGCGTGAGCCGCGATAAGCACCTGGTGGTGTATGACGAGGGCAATCTGTTCTCCGCGCCGCGCGCGTGGTGGATGCTGAAAACCTTCGGCGTGGAAAAGGTCTCTATTCTGGCGGGTGGACTGGCGGGATGGAAGCGCGACGAGCTGCCATTGCAGGAGGGCGACGTAACTTTGCTTGAGGGCGAGTTTGACGTCAGCTTCGATGCGAATGCGGTGAAGCGCCTGACCGACGTGCTGCTGGCAAGCCACGAAGGGACGGCGCAAATTGTCGATGCGCGCCCGGCACCGCGCTTTACGGCGCAGGCCGACGAGCCGCGTCCGGGCTTGAAGCGCGGGCATATCCCCGGCGCGCGCAACGTGCCGTGGGGCGATCTGGTATTCGAGGGTGAGCTGAAAACCACCGATGAGCTTGAGTCGATTTTCGCGCGTCAGGGCGTTGACCTGCATCAGCCTATTATTGCCAGCTGCGGCTCGGGCGTGACGGCGGCAGTCGTGGTGCTCGCGCTTGCGACGCTGGGGGTGAAAAACGTGACGCTGTATGACGGGGCGTGGAGCGAATGGGGCGCGCGTGACGATCTGCCCGTTGAGCCTGCGGCTGACCGCTAACGCGATAACTGTCGGGGTGAAGATTCACCCCGACAGGCTTTAAATAATGCGGTTGGTTTTTAAATCGCGCAGGAAACCGCCCCAGCGGCGTTCATAGAACGGAGTGATGTGCTCGGTAATAAAGTGGCTGATGCCCTTCTCACCCTTCACCACGCGACAAATATCAATCGGCTCATCGCCCGGCAGGGTGTCGGTGGCCACGCTTCCCGCCGCCTGAATGATGTCGTCGATATCGCCGTCCGCCTCAATCCCAATCAGCAGCACGGGCTGTTCATCCGCACGCTCTTTGATTGAGCAGAGAAACGCGCGCCTCACCGGCTTGATGGTTTTGAACAGGGTGGTCAGCGAGTCGATCATCTGCGCAGGCGGCTCGGCCACTTCAGACAGCAGCAGCGTTTCGCCCCCCTCCAGCACCTCCTGCGTGCTGAGCGGGTTGCCCTCTTCGCCGATCAGGTGGCTAATTTCACGCGGGGTGAACTCTTTCCCGGTCGGCAGTTTGGCGTTGAGGAACAGGGTTTCGCCGAGCGTCATCTCAAACAGCGTGCGCACGGGCATGACTACGAACGCCTGCTCATCTTCCACCGCGCTCTGAAGCGCCTCCAGCGAGGTGAAGAATGGGATAACCGAGGTGCCATCGTCTTTTTCCCAGTGCAGCAGATCCAGCGCGCTGTCTTCCACAACCTGCTCGCCTTCCGCTGCGGTGCCGGGCACCCATACGGTTGATTCCAGCAGCGTGCGGAAAAATGCCGGGCGGTGTGCCGGCTCGGTCGCCGCCTGCTCCAGCAGGGTTTCTAATTCGTTTTTGGTTTCGGACATAGCATTTCCAGATGTCGAATTTCCCCCCTCACCCCGGCACTCTCCCACAGGGAGAGGGAGCAAATCATCCCCTCTCCCTGTGGGAGAGGGTTAGGGTGAGGGCAAAGAACGTTACTCAGCCGTCAGCAGGTTCGCAACGGTACGCACGCCGAGGCCGGTCGCGCCCGCAGACCACTGTTCAACCGCCGCTTTACGGTAGGTCGCGGAGCAGTCAATGTGCAGCCAGCCTTCGTGATAGTTCTCAACGAAGTGAGACAGGAAGCCTGCCGCGGTGCTTGCCCCCGCCGTATTTGCCGCGCCGGTGTTGTTCAGCTCTGCAAAATTCGACGGCAGCTGGTTGCGGTGGAACTCGGCCAGCGGCAGACGCCAGAACGGTTCGTTTTCCGCCGCGGCGCTTGCCATCAGGCGGGCCGCCAGCCTGTCGTCGAAGCTAAACAGCGCGTGGTAGTCGTTACCCAACGCCATTTTCGCGGCGCCGGTCAGGGTCGCCATGTCGATGATCATCTCCGGCTTCTGGGCGCAGGCGTCGATCAGGCCGTCGGCCAGCACCAGACGGCCTTCCGCATCGGTGTTCATCACCTCAACGTTTTTGCCGTTGCGATAGCGAATGATATCGCCCAGCTTGAACGCGTTGCCGCTCACCATGTTATCGGCACAGCACAGGTAGAGTTTGACACGCTTGTTCAGACCACGGGTAATGGCAAACGCCAGCGCGCCGGTGATGGTCGCCGCGCCGCCCATGTCGGATTTCATAGAATCCATGAACGCGCTCTGCTTCAGGCTGTAGCCGCCGGTATCGAAGGTGATACCTTTACCCACCAGGCAGGCAAAGACCGGGGCTTCTTTATCGCCGGTTGGGTTGAAGTCCAGCGCCAGCAGGACCGGAGGACGGTCGGAGCCACGGCCAACGGTGTGAAGACCCATGTAGTTCTGCTCGCGCAGATCTTCACCTTTGGTGATGCGGTAAGACATGTTGTCGCCCGCCACGCCGCACAGCAGGTCAACGGCGCGCTGCGCCAGCTGCTCAGGGCCTAACTCTTCCGCCGGGGCGTTGATGGTGTCGCGCACCCAGTCGATGATTTTCAGGCGGCTTTCCAGCTCTTTCTGACCTGCTTCATCAAGGCTCGCCCACTCGATTTTACGGGTGCCTTTTGGCCCTTTGTAGCCTGCCCAGAACGCCCAGCTGCGGTCAATATCCCAGCCTTCGCCGTCGAGTAACACATGCTTAATGCCCATACCGTCGATTTTGCGCGCGGCACGCTGGATAAGGCCGGTGTCGTCTTTTCCGTTCAGATGCAGGGTAATGCCGTCGTTCGTAATGCTATAAGTCGCTTTTTCGCCCCAGCGTGCGTCAGCAGGCTGTGTGGAGAGCGTAATCTTCATCGCTTCGGTCATTTTATTTATCCTTATTAGCAAACGGGCCGCCTGAAGGCAGCCCATAGAGTCTCTTTCCACTAAATGATTCGCGTTGCAGGAAGGCGGCAAGCGAGTGAATCCCCGGGAGCAGAGATAACTCTGTGACCGGGGTGAACAAGCGCAGCCAACGCATCGGCAACGTGAAGCATGACGTGGAAATTATTCTGCTTCATCTAACCAGACTAACAGAATCGCCTCCAGAATTTTTTCATTGGATGCGCTGGGATCGTCGTCAAAATCCTCCAGATCGCAGATCCACTGATGCATATCGGTGAAGCGTACGGTCTTAGGATCGAGATCCGGGTTTGCGTCGTAAAGCGCTTCGCCGATTTCACGGCTGTCTGTCCACTTCAGTCCCATATTAATGCTCGCGTGCGTGGTTGATGGTGTAGCGCGGGAATTCCACGACCAGATCCTCGTCGGTCACCAGCGCCTGGCAGCTTAAACGGCTGTCTGGCTCCAGACCCCATGCTTTATCCAGCATGTCATCTTCGTCTTCGGTGCTCTCGGCAAGGGAGTCAAAACCTTCACGAACCACGCAGTGGCAGGTGGTGCAGGCGCAGGATTTCTCACAGGCGTGTTCCACTTCGATACCTGCACGCAGGGCAACATCGAGAATGGTTTCACCGGTCTTCGCTTCCAGAACAGCACCATCCGGACACAGGTCCGCATGAGGCAAAATTACAATCTTTGGCATATTAAACCTCGTCCACGGACTGGCCTTTCAGCGCGACGCGGACAGATTTGTCCATGCGGCGAGCAGCAAAGTCCTGGGTATGTTTATCAACGTTTTTAATGGCATCTTCTATTGCGTCAGCGTCATTGCCTTGTGCCACAGCGCTTAGGTGCGCGGCAGCCTCGTCAATCACCTGGCGCTCGGCGGCGCTCAGCAGCGCGGCATCGGCAGCGAGCGCGCCGTTCAGGCTTTCCAGCACGCGTGCGGCTTCAACTTTTTGTTCAGCCAGCATACGCGCCTTCACATCCTGCTCGGCGTAGCTCATTGAGTCCTGAATCATGGAGGCGATTTCGCCATCGGTCAGGCCGTAGGACGGCTTCACCTGAATAGACGATTCCACGCCGGTCGATTTTTCCATCGCCGTAACGCTGAGCAGGCCGTCCGCATCCACCTGGAAGGTGACGCGAATGTGCGCCCCGCCCGCAGGCAGCGCCGGAATACCGCGCAGTGCAAACCGCGCGAGGGAACGGCAATCCTGCACCAGCTCGCGCTCGCCCTGCATCACGTGGATGGACATCGCGGTCTGGCCGTCTTTAAAGGTGGTGAACTCCTGCGCGCGCGCCACCGGAATGGTGGTGTTACGCGGGATCACTTTCTCCACCAGGCCGCCCATGGTTTCTAACCCCAGCGACAGCGGGATAACGTCCAGCAGCAGCATTTCGCTGTCGGGCTTGTTGCCGACCAGAATATCGGCCTGCACGGCAGCGCCAATGGCGACAACTTTGTCCGGGTCGATGGAGGTCAGCGGCGTGCGGCCGAAGAATTCGCCCACGCGCTCGCGCACCAGCGGTACGCGGGTTGAGCCGCCCACCATCACCACTTCCAGCACCTCGCCTGCCTCAACGCCCGCATCTTTCAGTGCGCGACGGCAGGCCAGCAGCGTGCGTTTAACCAGCGAGGCGATCAGCGCGTTGAACTGGTCGCGGGTGATGTCACCCTGCCAGCCCGCCACGTTCACGGTAACGGACTGCGCATCGCTGAGCGCAATTTTGGCGTCGATAGCCGCATCCAGCAGTTCACGCTGAACGCGCGCGTCGCTGCGATCGGCAATGCCCGCCTGTTCGCGAATGTAGTCCGCCAGCAGATGGTCGAAGTCATCGCCGCCCAGTGCGGAATCCCCGCCGGTCGCCAGCACTTCGAACACCCCGCGGCTTAAGCGCAGGATGGAGATATCAAAGGTGCCGCCGCCCAGATCGTACACGGCAATCACCCCTTCCTGACCGGAGTCGAGGCCGTAGGCAATCGCGGCCGCCGTCGGCTCGTTCAGCAGGCGCAGCACGTGCAGCCCCGCCAGACGCGCGGCGTCTTTGGTGCCCTGACGCTGTGCATCGTCAAAGTAGGCCGGAACGGTGATCACCACGCCGTCGAGGTCGCCCTCAAGGGTGGCTTTTGCGCGGGCGGCCAGCGCGGTGAGGATATCGGCAGAAACGCGAATCGGGTTGAGCAGACCGGCCGCGGTCGCCATCATCGGCAGGCCGTTTTCACTCGGCTGAAGCTGATACGGCAGATGCGGGTAGCGGGTCTGAATATCCGCCAGGGAGCGGCCCATCATGCGCTTAACAGAGCTGATGGTGTTGGCCGGATCGCGCGCCGCGTTGGTGCGTGCGTCATAGCCAACCGTGTGGCCCTGCTGTTGGTAGTGGACCACGGATGGCAGCAGATGGCGGCCATCAGCGTCAGGCAGCGTTTCCGCCTGGCCGCTGCGCACGGTCGCCACGAGGGAATTGGTGGTGCCTAAATCAATGCCAACCGCCAGACGACGCTGGTGCGGTGCAGCACTTAAACCAGGCTCACTAATTTGTAATAAGGCCATGTTGAGCTTCCGGAATCAAAAATCGAGCAGCTTTTCTTCGAGTTGTTCAGCGCTGCTTCGCAGTTTATCGAGAAAACGCAGCTTGCGTACAGTGTCCGCCGCCACGTCCCATGTCTCGTTATTCAATTGTTCAACCATCTGCTGATGGCGGGTATCAAACATCGCGTTAACGCGTTTGATAAAGGCTTCAAGCCGCGCTTCGTCTTTCGCCTGGCCAATCTCATCCAGCTCTTCGCGAAGCTCCAGCTGTTCCATCAGAAAGGCGGTGTCGCGCACGGTGTGCTGTTCGCTCGCCAGATCAAAACCGTGGAGTGAGAGCAGGTATTCTGCGCGGGTTAACGGATGGCGCAGCGTCTGCCAGGCCTGATTGATGGTCGCCGACTGCGACACCGCTGCCAGCTGTTCTGACTGCGTCCCGCTGGCGAATTTATCCGGGTGGTACTGACGTTGCAGATCCTGAAAACGGACGGTCAGCGCCGGGAGATCAATCGGGTACTGAGCAGGTAATCCGAAGAGGGTGAAGTAATCCATAACAATCTCAGGGGTAGCCGATTAAAACAAACCCCACGCACAGGTTCCTGCGGTGGGGTTCATCGGATGACGCACGATCAAACGTGGAAGCTTTCGCCGCAACCGCACTCGTCTTTAACGTTCGGGTTCGTGAATTTGAACCCTTCGTTCAGCCCTTCTTTTACGAAGTCCAGCTGAGTGCCGTTGAGGAATTGCAGGCTTTTGCCATCGACCACCACCTTCACGCCCTTGTCTTCAAACACGGTGTCGTCGGACGCCGGTTCATCAACAAACTCCAGTACGTAAGCCATACCAGAACAGCCGGAGGTACGTACGCCCAGTCGCAGGCCAAAGCCTTTACCACGGTTCGCCAGAAAAGAGCTTACTCGCGCGGCAGCGCTGTCGCTAAGGGTAATCGACATACTCAAACCTCAATTATTTTGCTTCACGTTTGCTTTTGTAATCCGCAATAGCGGCTTTGATCGCGTCTTCTGCCAGGATAGAACAGTGAATTTTCACCGGTGGCAGTTCGAGTTCTTCAGCAATGTCCGTGTTCTTAATTGCCTGTGCTTCGTCCAGAGACTTGCCCTTCACCCATTCGGTTACCAGGGAGCTGGAGGCGATAGCAGAACCGCAGCCGTAGGTCTTGAAGCGCGCGTCTTCAATGATACCTTCGTTGTTCACTTTAATCTGCAACTTCATCACGTCGCCACACGCCGGCGCGCCGACCATGCCGCTACCAACGGATTCGTCGCTGTTGTCAAAAGAGCCAACGTTGCGCGGGTTCTCGTAATGATCAATAACTTTTTCGCTGTATGCCATGATTGAATTCTCCTTATGTACCGATTAGTGATGTGACCATTCAATGCTGTTCAGATCCACGCCCTGCTTGAACATTTCCCACAGTGGAGAAAGGTCGCGCAGACGGCCGATGGAGTTGCGAACCAGCTTGATGGTGTAGTCAATCTCTTCTTCGGTAGTGAAACGACCTAAAGAGAAACGAATGGAGCTGTGTGCCAGCTCGTCGGTCATTCCCAGCGCGCGCAGCACGTAGGATGGCTCCAGGCTTGCAGAGGTACAGGCAGAACCGGAAGAAACCGCCAGGTCTTTCAGCGCCATGATCAGCGACTCGCCTTCAACATAGTTGAAGCTGACGTTGAGGATGTTCGGCGCGCCCTGCTCGAGATCGCCGTTCAGATACACTTCTTCCATATCTTTCACGCCGTCCCACAGACGGTTACGCAAGGTGCGCAGACGCGCCATCTCGGTTTCCATCTCTTCTTTTGCAATGCGGTAAGCTTCGCCCATGCCCACGATCTGGTGAACAGGCAGCGTACCGGAACGCATACCGCGCTCGTGACCGCCGCCGTGCATCTGTGCTTCGATGCGGATACGTGGCTTACGACGAACGTACAGCGCGCCGATACCTTTCGGGCCATAGATTTTGTGGCCGGAGAAGGACATCAGATCCACTTTCAGCTGGCTCAGGTCGATAGGCAGTTTGCCCACGCTCTGGGTCGCATCCACGTGGTAGATGATGCCGCGCGCACGGCACATTTCGCCGATGGTCGCGATATCCTGAACGACGCCGATTTCGTTGTTAACGTGCATGATGGAGACCAGAATGGTGTCGTCACGCATTGCTGCTTCGAGCTCTTTCAGGTCGATGATACCGTTGCTCTGTGGCGCGAGGTAGGTGACTTCAAACCCTTCACGCTCCAGCTGGCGGCAGGTATCCAGCACGGCTTTGTGTTCGGTTTTGCTGGTGATGATGTGCTTGCCTTTTTTCTGATAAAAGTTGGCAGCACCTTTGATCGCCAGGTTGTCGGATTCGGTCGCACCAGAGGTGAAAACAATTTCACGCGGGTCGGCGCCAACCAGGTCAGCAATCTGATTACGGGCGATATCAACCGCCTCTTCAGCATGCCAGCCAAAACGGTGTGAACGGGAAGCTGGGTTACCAAAGTTTCCGTCCAGGGTCAGACACTGCATCATTTTCTCGGCAACACGCGGGTCCACCGGCGTGGTTGCGGAGTAGTCGAGATAAATCGGTAATTTCATTGCTCTATAAACTCCGTACATCGCTTCAATGCAAGGAATCAGGCAACCGGCTGGATGTACGACCGAGTACACGGGGCGAGCTAACGCCCCGGCCTGATTCTGAAATCTTATAATCTTTGCCCTAAATAGTTCGTGTTGCAGCAAGGCGGCAAACTTGAGAGTCCCAGGAGCTTACAGCAAGTAAGTGACTGGGGCGAGCAAGTGCGGCCAACGCAGTTGCGGCACGAAATATAACGGGCAAATTAGGCGCGTAGTTTAACGTCGATCGCGTCTTGCGCGCGGGTGCTGCGTTGTGATTCCTGATTGTGCTGGCGACCTGACACATCCAGAACTTCCTGGTTATTCACCAGTTCACCCAGGGTGATATTGTTCAGAAAGCCGGTCAGACGGTCGCTCAGATCGCGCCACAGCGCGTGGGTCAGGCACTTATCGCCGCCCTGGCAGCCGCCTTTACCCTGGCAACGGGTCGCGTCGACGGATTCGTCAACCGCGCTAATCACTTCGCCAACCGCAATACTGCCCGCGTCTTTACCCAGCAGATAACCGCCGCCCGGGCCACGAACGCTGGAAACAAGGCCGTTTTTACGCAGTCTGGAGAACAGCTGTTCCAGATAAGAGAGGGAGATCCCCTGTCGTTCAGAAATATCAGCCAACGGAACCGGGCCCGCTTCGGAGTTGAGCGCAACGTCCAGCATCGCGGTCACGGCATAACGCCCTTTAGATGTCAGTCTCATGTCTTACTTAACCTCAAACTCGCCCCTGCCCGGGGTTTTTTATTGTAAAATGGGGGTATTGCATAGCAGGGCCAAGTCTGACATTCCTGACTAAAATGGTCAACTATTTACTTGACTGTTTTAGTCAGGTATTTAACCTTCTGTGCCGTTTTTGTCGGGTGGCGCTGCGCTTACCCGACCTACGGTTTTGTAGGCCGGGTAAGCGCAGCGCCACCCGGCGAACAGACGACTCTATTCTTTATTCTTCTGCTCAATCGACGCCAGAATACCGCGCAGGATATTCAGCTCCTGGCTTTCCGGACGCGCGCGGGTAAACATGCGGCGCAGCTTGTTCATCACCTGTCCCGGATGGCCCTCGCGGATAAACCCGGTAGAGAGCAGGGTCTGCTCCAGGTGGCCGTAGAAACGCTCCAGATCGTCCACCAGCGGATACGCTGACTCTTCCTGCGGTTCGGTACGCTCTTTTTCCTGCGTTGCCAGCCAGGCCATGCGCACTTCGTAGGCAATGACCTGCACCGCCATCGCCAGGTTCAGGGAGCTGTATTCCGGGTTAGCGGCAATCGCGACGTGATAATGGCACTTTTGCAGTTCGTCGTTAGTCAGGCCAACGCGCTCGCGGCCAAACACCAGCGCAACCGGAGCCTGTTCCGCTTCCGATACGCTTTTCAGACCGCATTCACGCGGGTCGAGCATTGGCCACGGCAGCGTGCGGGAGCGCGCGCTGGTGCCGACAACAAGGCTGCATCCTGCAAGGGCTTCGTCCAGGGTATCAACGATCTGCGCGTTGCCGATAACATCGCTGGCCCCCGCCGCCAGGGCGATGGCCTGAGAGTCAGGTTTTACCAGAGGGTTAACCAGCCACAGGTTGGTTAACCCCATGGTTTTCATGGCGCGGGCGACGGAGCCCATGTTGCCGGTGTGCGATGTTTCTACCAGTACGATTCGAATATTTTGCAGCATAGTTTTTGGCGTCTGAGGTCAGTTTTCAGGAATATTCAGCCATATTATCATAAACGGAAGACATATTCCGAACCCGCTGCTATACTCTGCGCCGATTTTCCCGTTCTTTAAAATCCAGTGAGAGAAACCGATGCATCCGATGCTGACCATCGCCGTGCGCGCAGCGCGCAAGGCGGGTAATGTAATTGCCAAACACTACGAAACACCTGACTCCGTAGAAACCAGCCAGAAAGGCAGCAATGATTTCGTGACTAACGTCGATAAAGCCGCAGAAGCGATTATTATCGAAACAATCCGCAAATCTTACCCGCAGCACACCATCATCACCGAAGAAAGCGGTGAACATGAAGGTACAGACCAGGATGTTCAATGGGTTATCGATCCACTGGATGGCACCACCAACTTCGTCAAACGCCTGCCACACTTCTCTGTATCAATCGCAGTACGCATCAAAGGCCGTACTGAAGTCGCCGTTGTTTACGATCCAATGCGTAACGAACTCTTTACCGCCACCCGCGGTCAGGGCGCACAGCTGAACGGCTACCGCCTGCGTTGCAGCAATGCACGCGATCTGGACGGGACTATCCTGGCGACCGGTTTCCCGTTCAAGGCGAAACAGCACGCGACTACCTACATGAATATCCTCGGCAAACTGTTCACCGAATGCGCGGACTTCCGTCGCACCGGCTCTGCTGCGCTGGATCTGGCGTACGTTGCGACCGGTCGCGTTGACGGTTACTTCGAGCTGGCACTGAAGCCGTGGGACTTTGCTGCGGGCGAGCTGATCGCACGTGAAGCGGGCGCGCTGGTATGTGATTTCACCGGTGGCCACAACTACATGACGACCGGCAACATCGTTGCAGGTAACCCACGCGTTGTGAAAGCCATGCTGGCAAACATGCGTGAAGAACTGAGCGATGCGCTGAAGCGTTAATCCCGGTCATTCCCTCTCCCCGTGGGAGAGGGTTAATTAAAACGGCCGTAATCCCCTTCCCACCGGCACCGCGCTTACCCACATCGTCACCGCCGCGACCAGTAAAATCACCCCGCCCGCCATTGCCAGCGTTGTCCACCCTACCTGCCGCCACAGTACCGGCGTTTTATTGCCGCTGAGTTTGACCGCCAGCTGACGAAAGCTGTGTACCAGCAGCGCCAGAGAAGAGATTGTTAAAGAGGTGCCTGCCGCCATCGCCAGTGCGGAGATCATCCCCCAGCCAAACACGCCGATCACCTTGCTGAACAGCAGCACCATGATCGCCCCCGAACACGGGCGCATCCCCATCGAGAGAATAATCATCAGCCGCGCGCGCCAGTCGTCGCCGTTTTGCAGCTGCTCCTGCGTGGGCAGGTGCTGATGTCCGCAGCCGCAGTGGGCGTCGTGGACGTGATGCGGCGTGAAGGATGTAAACGTTGGTTTTTTCAGCAGAGCGCGCAGCTTTTTCAGGGCGCGCCAGCAGAGGATCAGCCCCAGCACGCCCACCAGCGCGTAGCTCCTCTTCTCCAGCCAGAAGCTGCTCAGATGCAGCTGACGTGCGGGAAGCTGCAACAGCGAGAGCACCACAACCACCAGCCCAATCGCCACCAGCCCCTGCAACAGCGAAGAGGCCAGCGTAAGGCCAATGCTGGACTTCAGCTTTGACGGGTGCGTGGCAAGCCAGGTGGTAATGACGATTTTACCGTGTCCCGGGCCCAGCGCGTGCAGCACGCCGTAAAGGAAGCTGAAGACCAGCAGCGATCCCCCCGCCTGGGCCGGATTTTCCGCCACGGCCTTCAGCAGGCCGCTCATCTGCTGATTGACCTCGCGCTGCCAGACGATGCTTTTCATCATCACCTGCGGCCATGCCTGCCACAGCCAGAGCGCGCCGCAAAGCGCCAGCAGCATAAACGCCGCGAGCGGCCACAGGTGCAGCCAGCGGCGCGGTTTTCGGGTGGTAGAAGCCATTACTGACATTGCAGCGTCACCTCCTGCGCAAACTGTTTCCCCAGCTCCATATCCTCTGGCGGCGCATCGGCTTTATCGAGGGAGACCGCGAAATTGAGCGTTTCTTCGCTGGGCTTCGGCGTATGAACGGAGAGCTTACAGTTTTTTTGCAGCGCGGCGGGCAGCTGCGCGTCGCTATCTTCGGCGTAGCTCATGTCGACGTAATAGGATGGGTCGAAGGTAGAGAAGCGGTAGGTCTGCCCCGCCAGCGGCTGTGGATGCGCAAGCGGTAAAATGAAGGACAGCACCGCCTGGTGCCCGTCACGGGACATGCCGTACTCGGTCGGGCGATTGAGAAACTTCACCTTTTCGCCGTTGTGCCAGAACTCGGTGAAGTAGTGCTGACCCAGCACGTTCGCCATCACCTCTGCCGCCAGTTTTTTCCAGATCTCATCGCCGGGCTTTGCGTTTCCGGCGTCGTAGAGCAGATCCGCCGAGGTGATTTCGTCCATCGTCCAGCGCATTTTGAGGCCGCTGAGCTGCGTGCCATCGGTCACCAGCTCGGTTTTCAGGCTAATGAAGCTGTGAGGATGGGCGTAAGCGGTAAAGCTGAAAACCGCCAAAAATAGCGTCCAGGCGCATTGTTTAACTATTTGCATCAATTCCTCACGTCAAAAATTCTGTGATGTTCGCCAGCATTCCTGAAGGAAAGCCCTCCCGGTGCGCTTTCGCGCGGACATCCTTTAGCTATTCTTATCAGACACACACTGGATACCCGACAGATGATGACGACGCTTGAAAACCCATCTGTGCTTTCCAGTTCGCAGCGCCGCTGCCAGGTGCTTTTGATGCTTTATCTGCCGGATGCCGCCGTCACCGCGCAGAGCATTATTGCGACCAACGGGGTGGACGACGCCATCGCACGGCAAGATATAGCCGAGACACGCGATGAAATCCAGCGCTATCATCGGCTTGATATCATCACGCATCAGGATGGCAGCTACCGAATTGAAGGCACCGCCCTGAACCAGCGGTTATGCCTGCTGCACTGGCTGCGCAGGTCGCTTCGGCTTTGCCCGCATTTTGTCACGCAACAGTTTACCCCGGCGCTGAAAACGGCGCTTAAACGCCAGGGTATCGCCCGCCCGCTTTACGACGACACCAACCTGCGCGCGCTGATCACCTTCTGCTCGCGGCGGCTCGGGCGCAGCTTCGAGTGCCGCGATATCCAGTTTTTACAGCTGTTTTTGCAGTATTGCCTGATCCAGCACCATCAGGGCCTTACGCCACAGTTTTCCCCCGTTCAGCGCAACTGGACCCAGTCGAGGGGGGAGTATTTCACCGCGCAGGAGATTGTCCGCCACTGGAAGCGCCGGGTGCCTCAGGCGCTGCATACGGACGAACAGCTGTTTCTGGCACTGCTGTTTATGATGCTGCGCACCCCCGATCCGGTGATGGATAAGCATCAGCAGGATCAGCGGCTACGGCGCACCATCGTGCGCATGATTGCCCGCTTCCGGGCGCAGACCGGGATGAAATTCAGCGATGAACAGGGGCTGACCGATCAGCTTTATGTTCATCTGGCCCAGGCGCTGGACCGTTCGCTGTTTGATATCGGCATCGACAACAGCCTGCCGGAGGAGATCCACCGTCTGTATCCGCGCCTGCTGCGCACCACCAAAGAGGCGCTGTTCGAGCTGGAAGCCGAGTTTGGCCTGCGTTTTTCCGACGAGGAGATGAGTCTGGTGGCGGTGATTTTCGGTGCCTGGCTGATGCAGGAAACCGACCTGCACGAGAAGCAGGTGGTTTTGTTGACGGGAGAGGATAAAGCCTGTGAAGCGTTGATTGAGCAGCAGCTTCGGGAGCTGACCCTGCTGCCGCTCAATATCCGTTATCTGACGCTACAGGCGTTCCAGAAAGAGGGCGCGCCGCGTGAGGCCGCGCTGGTGATTACGCCGTACCCCACTGCCCTGCCGCTGTTCTCGCCGCCGCTGATCCATGCGGTGGAAGAGCTGAACGCGCAGCAGCAGGAACATATCCGCGCCATGCTGGAATCCTGATTAACCGCGCGCCGCGACTTTCGGGCGCACCACCATCGCGGGCAGCGCCACCAGCGCCATCAACCAGAACACGCCGTGCCCCAGATGCTGGTATAGGAAGCCCGCAAAGACGGTCATCACCGCAATGCTGCCGCCCATCGCCACGGCGGAGTAAACCGCTTGCAGGCGAATGACATCTCCGCCTTCCCGCGCGGCGATGTAGCGCATCGCCGCCAGATGACAGACCGTAAAGGTGCCGCAGTGCAGGATCTGCGCCACGATCAGCCACGGCAGCTCCGTCGTCCAGCCCATAATCCCCCAGCGCACCACGCCGCAGACGGCGGAAAGCAGCAGCAGGTCGCGCGCGCCAAAACGGCGGAACAGCTTCTTGCTGAGCGCAAAGATAATCACCTCAGCGACAACGCCAAGCGACCATAAATAGCCCACCGCAGAGGCGGAATAGCCCGCTCCCTGCCAGTAGATGGCGCTAAAGCCGTAGTAGGCCGCATGCGCCCCCTGAAGCAGACACACGCACGCCAGAAAACGCCAGCTTTGGGCCACCAGCGACCGCCAGGCAGGCCAGCCCGCGCTCTCCTGATGGCGGCTTTCGCCCTGCGGCAGGATCGACGGGCGCAGCAGCATCCCCAGCAGCATGGAGGCGATGCCGACGCTCAGCAGCGCCAGAATGGCGCGGTAATCGTAGAGGCTGACCAGCTTCCCCACCAGCGCAGAGCCGATCACAAAGGCAATCGACCCCCACAGGCGCACGCGGCCATAGTCCATGGTGATCTGCTTTTGCCAGGTGTTCGCCAGCGCATCCGTCAGCGGCACCAGCGGAGAGAAGAACAGGTTAAAGCCGACCATGACGACCATCAGCCAGGCGAACTGGTGGCTGACCCAGAAGCAGGCGACAAAAACCAACGTCAGCAGCGCCAGAATACGCACCGCTTTAATCAGTAAGGAGGGATCGCTGACGCGCGGCGCAATCAGCAGGCTGCCGAGAAAACGTGCCACCAGGCCTGCGCCCAACAGCACGCCGATTGTCTCTGGCGTCAGGCCAATGCCCTTGAGCCACACGCTCCAGAATGGCAGAAATATGCCGTAGCTAAAAAAGTAGGTGAAATAGCTGAGCGCCAGCCAGCGCGTGGAATGCAAGACCATGAATCCCTCCTGAAATCGAGGCGATAGTCTGGCGAGAATAGCGAAATTAAGCAAGTAGATAGCGGGCTATAAATTAACGAAAATTTAACATATCGTGCAGCCGTCTGGCTTATGGCAGGGATAAAATATTTCAGCGGTATTTTGCTCGTTAAACATCAGGCATAAAAAAGGCCGCACGGGGCGGCCTTTCGATGGTCTTTAACGCAGAGGAATTATGCGTATACCGGGAAGCGTGCGCAGATATCCAGAACTTTACCTTTTACGCGCTCGATAACCGCGTCGTCATTGATATTGTCCAGAACGTCACACATCCAGCCAGCCAGCTCTTTCACTTCCGCTTCTTTGAAGCCGCGACGGGTCACAGCCGGAGAACCGATACGGATACCGGAGGTCACAAACGGGCTCTTCGGATCGTTTGGTACGCTGTTTTTGTTCACGGTGATGTTGGCGCGGCCCAGGGCGGCGTCCGCTTCTTTACCGGTCAGGTTCTTATCAACCAGATCCAGCAGGAACAGGTGGTTTTCAGTGCCGCCGGACACCACTTTGTAGCCGCGGTTCAGGAACACTTCCACCATCGCTTTGGCGTTTTTAGCAACCTGCTGCTGGTACACCTTGAACTCAGGCTCCATCGCTTCTTTCAGCGCAACCGCTTTAGCGGCGATAACGTGCATCAGCGGGCCGCCCTGCGCGCTTGGGAACACGGCAGAGTTCAGTTTCTTATACAGATCTTCGTCACCGCCCTTCGCCAGGATCAGACCACCGCGTGGACCTGCCAGGGTTTTGTGGGTGGTGGTGGTCACAACGTGCGCGTGGGGAACCGGGTTAGGGTAGACGCCTGCGGCAATCAGGCCCGCAACGTGCGCCATGTCGACGAACAGGTAAGCGCCGATGCTGTCTGCGATTTCACGCATTTTTGCCCAGTCAACGATGCCGGAGTAAGCGGAGAAACCACCGATGATCATCTTCGGTTTGTGTTCCTGAGCCTGCTTCGCCATGTCGTCGTAGTCAATTTTGCCGGACTCATCGATACCGTAAGGGATGATGTTGTACAGCTTGCCGGAGAAGTTAACCGGGGAGCCGTGAGTCAGGTGGCCGCCCTGCGCCAGGTTCATACCCAGAACGGTATCGCCCGGTTGCAGCAGCGCGGTGTAGACCGCGAAGTTCGCCTGAGAGCCGGAGTGCGGCTGCACGTTCGCGTAGTCGGCGCCAAACAGCTCTTTTGCACGGTCAATCGCCAGTTGTTCAACGATATCAACGTACTCGCAACCGCCGTAGTAGCGTTTGCCTGGGTAACCTTCAGCATATTTGTTGGTCAGCTGAGAACCCTGCGCCTGCATGACGCGCGGGCTGGTGTAGTTCTCGGAGGCGATCAGTTCGATGTGCTCTTCCTGACGTACTTTTTCCTGCTCCATAGCCTGCCACAGTTCGGCATCATAATCGGCAATGTTCATTTCACGCTTTAACATCCGCATCTCCTGACTCAGCTAACAAGTAAATTTTTGCCCTAAAAAGGCAGTCCTGATGGACAACGGGCAACAGTATAACCGAATCGTTCTGTGATAACAGGTCTTGACAAACGATTTTACGCAAACGTTTACCTGCCCGCCACGCAAGGGTTTGACGAATAAAGCCCTCCCCCGTTTCAACGGAATTCTTTTCAGGTTTGTGATGCATATTTTTCACGATGCAAAGAACCATTTACATTGCAGGGGTATTTTTATAAGATGCATTTAAAATGCATCATTAGGATAACAATTGAAGGAAGTTGCTATGTTAGACGCTCAAACCATCGCTACCGTTAAGGCTACCATTCCCCTGCTGGTTGAAACCGGCCCTAAACTCACCGCCCATTTTTACGATCGCATGTTTGCCCATAACCCGGAGTTGAAAGAGATTTTCAACATGAGCAACCAGCGTAACGGCGATCAGCGTGAAGCCCTGTTCAATGCGATTGCGGCCTACGCCAGCAATATTGAAAACCTGGCGGCGCTGCTGCCGGCGGTAGAAAAAATCGCGCAGAAACATACCAGCTTCCAGATCAAACCCGAGCAGTACAATATCGTGGGCGCTCACCTGCTGGCGACGCTGGACGAGATGTTCAGCCCGGGTCAGGAGGTGCTGGACGCGTGGGGTAAAGCCTACGGCGTGCTGGCAAACGTGTTTATCAATCGTGAAGCGCAGATCTACAGCGAGAACGCCAGCAAAAACGGCGGCTGGGAAGGGACTCGCGCCTTCCGCATCGTCGAGAAAACGCCGCGCAGCGCGCTGATAACCAGCTTTGAGTTCGAGCCGGTCGACGGCAAGCCTGTCGCCGACTACCAGCCGGGCCAGTATCTGGGCGTGTGGCTTAAGCCAGAAGGTTTCCCGCATCAGGAAATTCGTCAGTATTCACTGACCCGCAAGCCAGACGGTAAAGGCTATCGCATTGCGGTGAAGCGCGAAGACGGCGGGCAGGTTTCCACCTGGCTGCACAATCATGCGAACGTCGGCGACGTGGTCCATCTTGCTGCCCCGGCGGGTGATTTCTTTATGGCGGTTGAGGCGAATACGCCGGTGACGCTGATTTCGGCGGGTGTCGGTCAAACGCCGATGCTGGCGATGCTCGATACGCTGGCAAAGTCCCACCACAGCGCGCAGGTAAACTGGTTCCACGCGGCGGAAAATTGTGACGTTCATGCCTTCGGGGATGAGGTGAAGGCGCTGGCGGCAACGTTACCACGCTTTACGGCGCATACCTGGTATCGTCAGCCAACGGATGCGGATCGTGCGGCGGCGCGTTTTGACAGCGAAGGGCTGATGGATTTACGCCCGCTCGAAGGGGCGTTTAGCGCACCGGAGATGCAGTTTTACGTGTGCGGCCCGGTGGCGTTTATGCAGTATGCGGCGAAGCAGCTCGTTGAGCTGGGGGTGGATAAAGATAATATCCATTACGAGTGTTTTGGGCCGCATAAGGTTTTGTGATGAAAAAGCCCCTCGTTCGAGGGGCTTTTTTTCGCCGGGTGGCGGCTGCGCCTTACCCGGCCTACATGTTCGAGCTAGTTGTAGGCCGGGTAAGCGTAAGCGCCACCCGGCTTTTTCAAACCGCAGAGAACGTTAAGGGAACGCTAGTCCGGCAGAAAATCGCCGAGGCGTTTCACCGTAGCCGGGTCGACGCGCAGGGATGCGCGGAGAGGGTGCGAGTCACAGGGATGTGACATCGCGCCCGACCCGAAGAGGAGGTGAATAAGCCGAGGGAATCGCGAAGCGACGATTTTCATGGCCGGGAGCCGGGATTGTAAAGGGGGCGCGATAGCCCCCTTTACACGTTCACCGCAGCGGGTGACACAATTAGCAGAGGTGTCATAGTGAACGGAACCATTCCACCTGTTTACAAGAGAAGTTAAACTGCGCGCGACTTAAATCGCCGCATCATCCTCTTCCCCGGTACGAATTCGAATCACTCTCGCCACGTCGAAGACAAAAATCTTCCCGTCGCCGATCTTACCGGTCTGCGCCGTGCGGATAATCGTATCCACGCAGGTATCCACAATATCGTCACTCACCACGATTTCGATTTTCACTTTCGGCAGAAAGTCCACCATGTACTCCGCGCCGCGGTACAGTTCAGTGTGGCCTTTCTGGCGACCAAAACCTTTCACTTCCGTCACCGTCATCCCGGTGATGCCGACTTCTGCCAGCGCTTCACGCACATCGTCCAGTTTGAAAGGTTTAATAATCGCATCAATCTTTTTCATGGTGGGTCCTTAAACTCTTGCCAGTAAGCTGCCTCGTAATCGGTTGCTCACAGTATCATATTCATTCAGATTTTGCGGTACTACTCTTTAAAATCGTTCGCTTCAAGCTCATGCCGCGAGAGCAGTTTATAGAACTCGGTGCGGTTGCGCCCGGCCATACGCGCCGCGTGGGTGACGTTGCCTTTGGTTATCTGCAACAGCTTGCGCAGGTAGTTCAGTTCAAACTGGTTTCGCGCCTCGGCAAAGGTGGGCAGCGCGGTGTTTTCCCCTTCCAGCGCCTGCTCCACCAGCGCGTCGCTGATAACCGGCGATGAGGTCAGCGCCACGCACTGCTCGATAACGTTAACCAGCTGGCGAACGTTCCCCGGCCAGCTGGCGGTCATTAAGCGCTTCATGGCATCAGTGGAAAACGCCCGTACAAACGGCTTGTGACGATCGGCAGACTGGCGCAGAAGATGGTTCGCCAGCAGCGGAATATCTTCCGCGCGCTCGGCCAGCGCGGGGATCTTCAGGTTCACCACGTTCAGACGATAATAAAGATCTTCACGGAACTCGTTCCGCGCCATCACTTTTGGCAGGTCGCGGTGGGTCGCCGAAATAATCCGCACGTTAATGTCGATATCGCGGTTACTGCCGAGCGGGCGCACCTTGCGCTCCTGCAACACGCGCAGCAGTTTAACCTGGAGCGGCGCGGGCATATCCCCGATTTCATCCAGAAACAGCGTGCCGCCCTCCGCCGCCTGGAACAGCCCTTCCCTGCTGCTCACCGCCCCGGTAAAGGCTCCGCGCGCGTGGCCGAACAGTTCGGATTCCAGTAATTGTTCCGGCAGCGCGCCGCAGTTAATGGCGATAAAGGCGTTTTTACTGCGCGGGCTGGCGTTGTGGATAGCCTGGGCGAGGATCTCTTTACCCGTCCCGCTTTGGCCGTTAATCAGCACGCTGACGTCGGACTGCGCCACCATTCGCGCCTGTTCGAGCAGGCGCAGCATAATCGGGCTGCGGGTGACGATGGATTCGCGCCAGGCCTCATCGCCCGACGGCGCAGCGTGTTCAAGGGCGCTGTCGATCGCCTTATAGAGCGCGTCTTTATCCACCGGTTTGGTGAGAAAGCTGAACACCCCCTGCTGGGTCGCCGCCACCGCGTCCGGGATAGAGCCGTGGGCGGTAAGGATGATCACCGGCATTCCCGGCTGCTGCTTCTGGATCTCGCTAAAAAGCTGCATCCCGTCCATCTCGTCCATGCGCAGGTCGCTGATCACCAGGTCAATCTTCTCGCGATTGAGCACCTTCAGCCCTTCCTGCCCGCTTTCGGCGGTGACCACGCTGTAGCCTTCGCTGACCAGGCGCATCCCCAGCAGCTTGAGCAGTCCCGGATCGTCGTCCACCAGCAGGAGATGGGCAGGTTTGCGGCTTGTCATGGCTTCACATCCTCTTGTTTCTGCGTGTCGCTGTCCGGGTCCGACGAGGTGGATGGCGGATTCCCCTTCGAGCCATCCGGCAGGTAGTTGCCCGCCGGCTTACGCGTTGAGAGCTGTCTTTCGATATCGGTCAGGTTTTCCAGCTTGCGCGTGGTGGTATCAAGCTGCGCGCGCAAGGAGTCGTGCTGCTGGCGAAGCGTATCCAGCTCGGCATCGGTGGTTTGCTGGAGCTTGCTGTAGCGAGAGCGCTCTTCCGCCAGCTGAAGCTGCTGCACCTGCCCGTCACGCCAGAGCTGATACACCGGGCGCACCTGCCCCGGAATATTTGCGGCAAGCAGATCCAGACGCGCGGTATTGGCGCGACGCTCAACGGGGGTAATTTTGGCATCCGCCAGCAAAATGGCCCGCTTGAACAGCGCCTGCCAGGTATCGTCATTTAACATCGCGGCCTGGGCGCGCGCGGTGGCGGGCGAAAGCCGCTGCGAACAGTCGATGCCGCGCAGCCAGAACAGCGGGTTCGCTTCAACGTCGTGCCCCGATAAGTTCCAGATATCGTCGCAGCGGGTGGTCAGGAAATCGGCCAGCTGATTTTCAGGCCAGGTGGCCTCTTTTTTATCTTCGATTGCACTTTTGGGTGCATGGGAAACACAGCCTGCCAGCAGAATACAGGGCAGACTCAGGCGTAATTTTTTGCTGGAAAACACCGCGCGCGCGGCGCGAAAAAAGACGTGTGACATACTCACCAGACATAGATTCATTTTATTGATTTTTCCGGCTCAAGAGGCAGTTCAATGCGGAAGCAGACGTCTGAGCGATCGTCACTGGCGATATGGAGCTCACCCTGCATCCGTCGTATGCAGTCGCGGGCAATGCTCAGCCCCAGACCGCTTCCTTTTACCGCCCCTTTTCGCTGATGGCTTCCCTGGAAGAAGGGTTCAAAAATCATCGCCTTTTCTTCATCAGGGATCGGGGTTCCCGTATTGGCTACATCAATTAGCACCCGTGAGCCATTCGTATAGCTACGGATATAAATGTTACCGGATTCAGTACCATAGTGCACCGCATTGGAATAAAGATTATCCAGCACGCTCATCAGCAGCATCGGCTCGGCAAGGCAGGCCGACTCGCTGAGATCCACTTCGGTATGCATCATTTTAGCTCGTGCTGGCAGGCTATGGGCGGAGATCACCATATCGACCAGCGGTTCAATCTCGACCCTCTCCAGCGCCACCGCGCCGTCTGCAAGCTTACGGTTGTAGTCCAGCAGCTGTTCAATGAGCTTTTGCAGATTGCGGCTGCTGGCATCGAGAATATCGACAATTTCTTTTTGTTCGACGGTGAGCGGCCCGGCCACCTCGTCCGCCAGCAGCTCGGTCCCTTCACGCATGCTGGCAAGCGGGGTTTTAAGCTCGTGGGAGATGTGGCGCAGGAACTGATGACGCTGAGACTCCAGCCAGGCCAGACGCTCTGAAAGCCAGATAATCCGCTGCCCGACCGAACGCAGCTCGCGCGGCCCTTTAAAGGCTACCGTATCGCCAAGGGATTTCCCCTCGCCCAGGCGGTTGATCATTCGCTGAATGCCCTTCACCGGGCCGATGATCATGCGGGTAAAGAGTAAGACCAGCCCGAGGCTGACTAAAAACAGCACCAGCGCCTGCCAGCCGAAGAACTGACCGCGCTCGGCGATTTCCTGTTGCAGCTGTTGCCCGCGGGAGAAGACCACCGTTCGCGTGGCCTGCACCATCTCGGTATTGGCGTTGGCGAAGGCTTCAAGACGCGCGGCGGCGGCGGTATCCGGGCCGCTGTTTTTACACTGAAGCTGGGCCAGATCGTTCAGATCCTGGCGCAGCGCCTGATAAAGCTTGTCGTCCGGCAGCACGCCCGCGTGGGCGTCGAGCATTTCGCTGTAGCGCTTGCGCTGATTTTGATAGACCTTTTCCAGGGTGCTGTCGTCCAGCACGCAGTACTGACGATAGCTGCGCTCCATCTCCAGCGCGGCGTTGGTCATCGCTTCGCTGCGCCGGGCGTCGATAAGCGTGGTCCGGTTGGTCAGCGCCGCCTGCGCGCTGAGCGCGTTAAGGCTTTGCCACGCCTGCCACGCCAGCACCAGCAGAGGGAGCAGGATCAGCAGGAACGCCATCATCACGAGCTGTCGCAATGAGCGAGGGAAAAGGGACCAGCGTTTCAACACATTACTCTCTTCATGTGGGTTTCAGGAGAGCGTAGCGAGTCTGCCCTTCAGATACAACAAAGCCGGGTAAAAACCCGGCTTTGTTATGGAATGAGGCGGTGCCTTACTCGACGTTTCGCCCTGGCCTGATAAGCAATGCTTTTATCAGTAGTTGGACGGCAGGCACCTGTTTGTGCGTCATTCGAAGTTTATGTAGCGCGTCCCGAAGGGGCTGACATAAGAAGGTGAATGAGCCACTGCTTATTATTATGCAACACCCGTGCCAGATTGCAAATAAATAAATTATGCCACTGATAAATAAGGTGTTTTAATGAAAAACAGAATCATTAGGCTCTGAATGATTTTTGCGCTAACTGTCGCTAATTAGCAACACCTTATCGGGAACGTTTTCCATCCCATAAAAATCAATAACTTATATGTCTCCAATTGACGACAGCGATGTTAAGGGAATGTCGCGATTTTGCGACAGATACAAAAAAGCCCGGCGTCGCGTACGCTTGCCGGGCCTGGAAGGGAAATTTAGGTGAAATTATCCCAGCTGTTTACGCGCGTTGCGGAAGATACGCATCCACGGGCTGTCCTCGCCCCAGTTTTCCGGGTGCCAGGAGTTGCTTACGGTACGGAACACGCGCTCCGGGTGCGGCATCATGATCGTCACGCGGCCGTTTTCAGTGGTCACCGCCGTAATGCCGTTCGCCGAGCCGTTCGGGTTCGCCGGGTAGGTCTGGGTGACTTTGCCGAAGTTATCGACAAAGCGCAGCGCCACCAGGCCTTTGCTTTCCAGCTCGGCCAGGTGCGCGGCGTTGCGCACTTCAATCTGGCCTTCGCCGTGGGAAACCGCAATCGGCATCTGCGAGCCGACCATCCCCTGCAACAGCAGAGAAGGGCTTTGCGTCACTTCAACCAGGCTGAAACGCGCTTCGAAGCGGTCGGACTGGTTACGCACAAAGCGCGGCCAGGCGCCGCTGCCCGGGATCAGCTCGCGCAGGTTAGACATCATCTGACAGCCGTTACACACGCCCAGCGCCAGCGTCTGCGGACGGTGGAAGAAAGTTTCGAACTCGTCGCGCACGCGGTTGTTGAAGAGGATGGACTTCGCCCAGCCCTCGCCCGCCCCCAGCACGTCGCCGTAGGAGAAACCGCCGCAGGCCACCAGCGCCTGGAAATCTTCCAGACCGGTACGCCCGGCCAGCAGGTCGCTCATGTGAACGTCGATAGCGTCAAAGCCCGCGCGGTGGAACGCCGCCGCCATCTCAACGTGGGAGTTGACGCCCTGCTCGCGCAGTACGGCCACTTTTGGACGCGCGCCGGTCGCGATGTACGGTGCGGCAATGTCTTCGTTGATGTCGAAGGAGAGCTTCACGTTCAGGCCCGGATCGTTGTCGTTGGCCTTTGCGTCATGTTCCTGGTCGGCACATTCCGGGTTATCACGCAGACGCTGCATCTGCCAGGTGGTTTCTGCCCACCACATACGCAGCGTGGTGCGGCTTTCGCTGAACACCGCATGGCCGTCGGCTTCAATCACAAAGCGATCGCCCTGCACCGCTTTACCAAGATAATGCACACAGTCCGCCAGACCGTGCTGCGCCAGCACCGCTTCAACCGCGTCACGGTCTTCTGCGCGCACCTGAATAACCGCGCCCAGCTCTTCGTTAAACAGCGCCGCCAGACGATCGTCACCGAGCGTCGCAATGTTGGCTTCCACGCCGCAGTGGCCGGTGAAGGCCATCTCTGCCAGCGTGACCAGCAGGCCGCCGTCGGAACGGTCGTGGTAGGCCAGCAGCTTACGCTGCGCAACCAGCGCCTGAACGGCATCGTAGAAACCTTTTAACTGCGCCACGTCGCGCACGTCGGCAGGCTTGTCGCCCAGCTGGCGGTAAACCTGCGCCAGCGCGGTGGCACCGAGCGCGTTATGGCCTTTGCCGAGGTCAATTAGCAGCAGGGCATTATCGTCGGTGGACAGCTGCGGCGTAATGGTGTGACGCACGTCTTCCACGCGCGCAAAGGCGGTGATCACTAACGACAGCGGCGAGGTCATTTCGCGCTGCTCGCTGCCTTCCTGCCAGCGGGTTTTCATCGACATGGAGTCTTTACCCACCGGAATGGTCAGGCCGAGCGCAGGACAGAGCTCTTCGCCCACCGCTTTGACCGCTTCATACAGGCCCGCGTCTTCACCAGGGTGACCGGCTGCGGCCATCCAGTTTGCGGAGAGCTTAATGCGTTTGATATCGCCAATCTGCGTGGCGGCGATGTTGGTCAGCGCTTCGCCCACGGCCAGACGGGCCGAGGCCGCGAAGTCCAGCAGCGCCACCGGGGTACGTTCGCCGAGCGCCATCGCTTCGCCGTAGTAGCTGTCGAGGCTCGCGGTAGTAACGGCGCAGTTTGCCACCGGGATCTGCCACGGGCCGACCATCTGGTCGCGCGACACCATGCCGGTCACGGTACGGTCGCCGATGGTCACGAGGAAGGTTTTCTCCGCCACGGCAGGCAGGTGCAGCACGCGGTTTACCGCGTCGGCCACGGTAATGTCCTGACGATCCAGCGCCTTGCCCGCCGCTTTGCGGGTCTGCACGTCGCGGGTCATCTTCGGCGTTTTGCCGAGCAGCACGTCCAGCGGCAGATCGATAGGCTGGTTGTCGAAATGGGTATCGCTTAAGGAGAGATGCTGCTCTTCGGTGGCTTCACCAATCACCGCATACGGCGCGCGCTCGCGGCGGCACAGCTCGTCAAACAGCGGCAGCTGATCGGCGGCCACCGCCAGCACGTAGCGCTCCTGGGATTCGTTACACCAGATCTCCAGCGGGCTCATTCCCGGCTCGTCGCTCAGGATATCGCGCAGGTTGAAACGCCCGCCGCGACCGCCATCGCTCACCAGCTCCGGCATGGCGTTAGACAGACCGCCCGCGCCCACGTCGTGAATAAAGAGGATTGGGTTAGCGTCGCCCAGCTGCCAGCAGCGGTCGATCACTTCCTGGCAGCGACGCTCCATTTCCGGGTTGTCGCGCTGTACGGAAGCAAAATCAAGATCCGCATCGGACTGGCCGGATGCCATAGAAGACGCCGCCCCGCCGCCCAGACCAATGTTCATCGCCGGGCCGCCGAGGACGATCAGCTTCGCGCCCACCACGATCTCGCCTTTCTGCACGTGATCGGCGCGGATGTTGCCGATCCCGCCCGCCAGCATGATCGGCTTATGGTAGCCGCGCAGCTCTTCGCCGTTGTGGCTCTCAACCTTCTCTTCGTAGGTACGGAAATAGCCGTTCAGCGCAGGGCGACCAAATTCGTTGTTGAACGCCGCGCCGCCCAGCGGGCCGTCGGTCATGATATCCAGCGCGGTGACAATGCGCTCCGGCTTGCCGAAGTCCTCTTCCCACGGCTGCTCAAAGCCCGGGATACGCAGGTTGGATACGGAGAAGCCCACCAGCCCGGCCTTTGGCTTCGCGCCGCGTCCGGTTGCCCCTTCGTCACGGATTTCACCGCCGGAGCCGGTCGCCGCACCCGGCCACGGCGAGATCGCCGTCGGGTGGTTATGGGTTTCGACCTTCATCAGGATATGCGCAGGCTCCTGATGGAAGTCATAGCGCCCCGCTTCGCGATCGGCGAAGAAGCGGCCCACTTCGGAGCCTTCCATTACCGCGGCGTTGTCTTTATAGGCCGACAGCACGTGGTCAGGGGTCTGTTCCATGGTGTTTTTGATCATCTTGAACAGCGACTTCGGCTGCTGTTCGCCGTCGATAATCCAGTCGGCGTTGAAAATCTTGTGGCGGCAGTGCTCGGAGTTAGCCTGCGCAAACATGTAGAGTTCGATGTCGTTCGGGTTGCGGTTGAGCTTAACGAACGCGTCGTGCAGATAGTCGATTTCGTCTTCCGCCAGCGCCAGACCCAGACGCAGGTTGGCGTCGATCAGCGCCTGACGGCCCTGCCCCAGCAGATCCACGCTCTGTACCGGCGCAGGCTGATGGTGCGAGAAGAGCTTCTGCGCGTCGTCCAGAGAGGTAAACACGCTCTCCATCATGCGATCGTGCAGCGCTGCGGCCACCGTCTGCCACTGTTCAGCGGTCAGGGTCGAGGCTTCAACGTAATAGGCGACGCCGCGCTCCAGACGGGTAATCTGGTTCAGGCCGCAGTTGTGGGCGATGTCGGTGGCTTTGGAAGACCAGGGGGAGATGGTGCCAGGGCGCGGCGTGGCCAGAATCAGTTTGCCGATCGGCGTATGGCTGCTCAGGCTTGGGCCATACTTGAGAAGGCGTTCAAGCTGTACGCGTTCCTCTGCATTCAGGGGAGCATTCAGGTCAGCAAAATGGACATACTCAGCGTAAATATTGCTTACCGGAAGGTCGGCTGCCTGAAAACGTGCCAGCAGTTTGTTGATACGGAAGGCAGACAGTGCAGGCGAACCACGCAGAATTTCCATCATAAGTCTCTCGTCTTCGAAGCGCCTGAGGCGCTTACAGTGTGCGCAAGGGGGGGAAAACGGGCGTCATTATAGAGAATCCTGAGCGCCGACGAAACCGTTTGCGTCGAAATAAAATTTGCGCAGACGTTTATCAATAGATGTGACCTGTTTCTCTAATGGGTTGCCAACTGGCGCAAGTTTACGCAAAATGCCGCTCATTCAATGGCAAACCCTATTCTTAACATGGCGACAGCATACTGAGGCACTTCCCGGCGCAGAGAATTAACTAATTGAAAAAATTAAAGATTAATTATCTGCTCATCGGCATAGTGACGTTGCTGCTGGCAGTGGCCCTTTGGCCTTCAATCCCCTGGTTCGGCAAAGCCGAAAACCGTATTGCCGCCATCCAGGCGCGGGGAGAGCTGCGCGTCAGTACCCTGACCTCTCCGCTGATCTACAGCGACATCAACGGCAAACTCATCGGTCTGGACTACGAGCTGGCCCAGCAGTTTGCCGATTACCTCGGCGTGAAGCTGAAAATCACCGTGCGCCAGAACATCAGCCAGCTGTTTGACGATCTCGATAACGACAACGCCGACGTGCTGGCCGCCGGGCTGGTTTATAACAGCGAGCGCAGCAAAAACTATCAGCCAGGCCCGACCTATTACTCTGTTTCTCAGCAGCTGGTGTACCGCGTGGGTAACCTGCGCCCGCGCTCGCTGGCCTCGATTAACGAGCAGCAGCTCACCATCGCGCCGGGCAGCGTGGCGATTGACGATCTGCGCGTTCTTAAAGAGAAGCAATTCCCTGATTTAAGCTGGAAGGTCGATCCGAAGCTGGGAACCACCGCGCTGCTCGAACAGGTGAAAGACAAAAAGCTGGCCTACACCGTCGCGGACTCGGTGGCGATTAGCCTTTTCCAGCGCGTGCATCCGGAAATCGCCGTGGCGCTGGACGTGACCGACGAGCAGCCCGTGACCTGGTTTAGCCAGCTCGATAACGATCAAACCCTGTCAGCCGCGATGCTCGATTTCTTCAACACCATGAACGAAGACGGCACGCTGGCGCGCCTGGAAGAGAAGTACCTCGGCCACGGCGATGATTTTGACTACGTTGACACCCGCAGCTTCCTGCGCGCCGTCGACAGCGTGTTGCCCGATCTCCAGCCTCTGTTCGAGAAATATGCCCAGGAGATCGACTGGCGCCTGCTGGCGGCAATCTCCTATCAGGAATCCCACTGGGACACCCAGGCCACCTCCCCCACCGGCGTGCGCGGGCTGATGATGCTCACCAAAAATACCGCCCAGAGCCTCGGCCTGACGGATCGCACCGACGCCGAGCAGAGCATCAGCGGCGGCGCGCGCTATTTGCAGGATATGATGACTAAAGTGCCGGAAACGGTGCCGGAGGAAGAGCGCATCTGGTTTGCGCTGGCGGCCTACAACATGGGCTACGCGCATATGCTCGACGCGCGCGCGCTGACGGCGAAAACCAAAGGGAATCCGGACAGCTGGTCTGACGTAAAACAGCGTCTGCCGCTCCTGAGCCAGAAGCCCTGGTACAACAAGCTGACCTACGGCTACGCGCGCGGTCACGAGGCCTACGCGTACGTGGAGAATATCCGTAAGTATCAGATAAGCCTGGTGGGATATTTGCTGGAGAAGGAAAAAGAGGCCGCCGAGGCGCAACAGCTGGCGCAGAGTTATCCGGTAGTGGCACCGGACGAGCTTAATCGCCCGCCTGCTTCAATTCTGCCTTTTGTTGCTTTTTCTGCTGCCGGCGCATTCGAAAGAAGTCACTCAACAGACCCGAACATTCTGGTGCAAGCACCCCGCCGATAATATTCACCTGATGATTCATGCCGGGATGGCCCAGCACGTCCATCAGGGATCCCGCCGCGCCGGTTTTTTCATCCCGCGCGCCAAACACCAGCGTGCCGATACGGCCGTGTACCATTGCGCCCGAGCACATCACGCACGGCTCAAGGGTGACGTACAGCGTGGTATCGAGCAGGCGATAGTTTTGCAGCACCAGCCCGCCCTGGCGTAACGCCATGATTTCAGCGTGCGCGGTCGGATCGTGACGACCGATCGGGCGATTCCAGCCTTCACCAATCACCTGGTTGTTATGAACCAGCACCGCGCCCACGGGCACTTCGCCCTCTTCCCAGGCACGTTGCGCCAGCGTCAGCGCGTGGCGCATCCAGTATTCGTGATTCAGTTCAGGGGTGGACAACGGTAAGTACTCCAGTTGAAAGCGGGCGGCATTATACACACCCGCTATATACACGTCATCCTTCAAGCCGCCTCTGCGTTGGCTGCGTCTGCTCACCCCAGACTTGCCGCCTTGATCCAACTTGAATGATTTAGTGTATGAATTTGTCTATTCGAGTTGCTGAAGTTCACCGGACGGCGTAACGCGCCAGCGGTGCTGGCAAAAATAGAGCAGCGGGTTGTCCTGCTTGCTGTCGCTGTAGCCGCTGTAAAGACGCAGCGGCGTGCCGATCTGCTTCTCAAGCTGCACCACTTTTTCATGTCCCAGGCAGCGCATGGTCAGCACCCAGCCGCCGTAGCCCCGCGCAACCTGAGTGGCGATAAGATTCACACGCGGCAGCCACGGGGTATCGAAATAGACCTGCTCCACCAGCGGCTGCGGGGAGCCGGTGATCAGCCAGATATCGGCATCGTTTTCGGCAAGATAGTTGGTGAGCCTTTGCTGAACCACGGGAAACGCGGTGACGTGACCGCGAAACCACTGCACAAAGTTCCGTTCGAGCTGTTTAAGGCGCGCGTCGCTGTGCCCAAAGGTACATCCCCACAGCAGCAGGCTCATGGGCCAGCGGGCGGCGCGGCCTTTAACCAGCAGCGCCAGGCCAATCACCGGTAAGAGCGGAAGCACGAGCAACGCATTCAGGGGCTGACGCCGCAGCAGATAACGCATAAACGTTCCGAACATATCCTGCTGATGCAGCGTTCCATCCAGGTCAAAAAAGACAACGCGACGCTCGTGATTAGCCAAACCTTACTCCTCTGGGTCGTTAAATCCTAACAGCCAGGTAAACATGAACCCGGCGATTACCGCTACTAAATAGCCTAACAGATAGAGCATGACTTTTCCGGTCACGATGGTTAATGCCAGCGGTAAACCGGAAATCCCGAAGGTGATCACCGTCGCCACCTTCCAGTAGCTGATCAGCGCCCCGCCTACCGCACCACCCAGACAGGCGGCAAGGAAGGGTTTACCCAGCGGCAGCGTGACGCCGAAAATCAGCGGCTCGCCGACACCCAGCAGCCCGACCGGCAGCGCCCCTTTGATCACCTTTTTCAGCCTCGCGTTGCGGGTCTTCATCAGTACCGCAATGGCCGCCCCCACCTGCCCCACGCCCGCCATCGACAAAATCGGCAGCAGCGCGTTGTACCCGTGCGCCTGCACCAGCTCAACGTGGATAGGCACCAGCCCCTGATGCAGCCCCGTCAGCACCAGCGGCAGGAAGGTGCCTGACAGCACCGCCCCCACCAGCAAGCCGCCGCGATCGATAGCCAGCGACGCGCCGTGGGCGATGGCTTCGGAGATCCATCCGCCCAGCGGTTGCAGCGCGACAATCGCCACGCTGCCGGTGATGAGGGTGGTCAGCAGCGGGTTAAGGATAAGCTCGATAGAGCCGGGCAGCAGCGTGCGCAGCTTTTTCTCAATCCAGCACATCAGAATCACCACCAGCAGCACCGCGATCACCCCGCCGCGTCCCGGCTGAAGCGCCTCGCCAAACAGCGTGATCTGCGCCAGCTGCGGGCTGGAGAGAATGCCCGCCATCACCCCGCCCATCGCCAGCGAACCGCCGAACACTTTGGCGGCGTTGACCCCCACCAGAATGTTCATGATGGCAAACACCGCGCTGCCGAAAATCCCCAGGATCCCCAGCATGTTCGGATACTGCGTCGCGAAGTCCCCGACGATATCCGGGCGCTTGAGGATATTAATAATCCCGGTGATCAGCCCCGAGGCGATAAACGCCGGAATAAGCGGAATAAAGACGTTCGCCAGCTGTCGCAGCGCGTCGCTCATTGGCGCTTTATACTTCGCTTTGGCCTGCGCTTTGGTGCGCTCGGCGTCGTCAAACGTGGCCTCGCCGCCCATCTGCGTGCGCATGGCGTCCACCACCTGCGCGGCTTTGCCCGGCCCGACAATCAGCTGGTGCTGCTGCCCCTGTTTGACGTATCCGCTCACGCCGGGAAGCTGCTTCAGATGCGCCAGGTCAAGCTGGTCATCGTCATGCACCTCAACGCGCACGCGCGTCATGCAGTTTTCCAGACGCTGAATATTTTTCTTCCCGCCGATCCCCTGCAAGATACCGCTGGCGAGCGCTGCTGTTTTTTCCATAGACGCCTCTGTTTTAATTTTCTAATGCCGCCCGTAAGAATCCGTTGTGCGCATCGAGCTTCGCTCTGGCCGCCGCGGCATCCAGCCCGCTCAGGATCATCAGAATGGCTGGCTTGACGTTGTAATCCGTCTGCTTAAGCGCGCTTTCCGCCTCGTCGCGGCTGGCGCCCGTGGCCTCCACCACCATGCGGCAGGCGCGGTCCACCAGCTTGACGTTGGTGGCCTGCATGTCGACCATCAGGTTCTGATACACCTTGCCGAATTTGACCATCGCCCCGGTAGAGATCATGTTCAGCACCAGCTTTTGCGCGGTGCCGGACTTAAGACGCGTGGAGCCGGTCAGCGCCTCGGGGCCAACCACCGGAGAGATAGCAATGGCCGCCACTTGGGCAATCGGGGAGCCAGGGTTACAGGAGATCGCCACCGTGGTGCAGCCCGTCTGGTTGGCATATTCCAGCCCGCCGATGACGTAAGGCGTACGCCCGGACGCTGCCAGGCCAACAACCAGGTCGCTTGCGGTCAGGTTCAGCGCCTTCAAATCGTCTTCGCCCAGCTGTTTGTTGTCTTCCGCTCCTTCAACCGCTTTTAGCAGCGCGCCCGGGCCCCCGGCAATCAGGCCGACGACCAGACCATGCGGCACGCCGAAGGTTGGCGGACATTCGGATGCGTCCAGCACGCCAAGACGCCCGCTGGTGCCCGCCCCCATGTAAATAATGCGGCCACCGGCTTTCAGCGCCGTCGCTGCCGCATCGACAGCCTTTGCCACTTCCGGTAATGTCTCTTTCACCGCCTGGGCGACCAGCGTATCCTGTTGATTAAAGCAGTGAACCAGCTCCAGCGTGGAGAGGGCATCCAGATCCATGGTTTGTGGATTACGCGTTTCTGAAACAAGTGAACCAAGATTCATTTTTTTACCTCAAGAATTTTTAATTCATCATAATCTCACTATAATGGAATATAAAATTCATTCAGGCGAGCAAAATCCTTATTTGCAGCAGCAATCACATTTTCGCCAGGAGAACGTATGAACTGTTTAATCCGCATTCGCCAGCGTTACGCGGGCTTTGCGCAAAGCGATAAAAAGCTGGCGGATTTTCTGCTGTCGCAGCCCGACCGCGCCCGTCATCTGAGCTCCCAGCAGCTGGCGAGCGAGGCCGGGGTGAGCCAGTCCAGCGTGGTGAAATTTGCCCAGAAGATAGGCTTTAAGGGCTTTCCGGCGCTGAAGCTGGCGATTAGCGAAGCGCTGGTGAGCAATCCAAACCCGCAGTCCATGCCGGTGCATAACCAGATCCGCGGCGACGATCCGATGCGGCTGGTGGGCGAGAAGCTGATTAAAGAGAACGTCGCGGCGATGCACGCCACTCTCGACGTGAATACCGAAGAGAAGCTGCTGGAGAGCGTGGCGATGCTGCGCGGGGCGCGGCGCATCGTGCTGACCGGGATCGGCGCATCCGGTCTGGTGGCGCGCAACTTCGGCTGGAAGCTGACCAAAATCGGCTATAACGCCATCGTCGAGCTGGATATGCACGCCCTGCTGGCCACGGTGCAGGCGATGGATCCTGACGATCTGCTGCTGGCGATCTCTTATTCCGGCGAGCGCCGCGAGATCAATATGGCCACCGACGAAGCCCTGCGCGTGGGCGGTAAAATCCTCGCCATCACCGGGTTTACGCCGAACGCGCTCCAGCAGCGGGCGACGCGCTGCCTGTACACCATTGCCGAAGAGCAGGCCACGCGCAGCGCGGCGATTTCCTCTACCAGCGCGCAAATGATGCTCACCGACCTGCTGTTTATGGCCCTGGTGCAGCAGGATCTGGAGAATGCGCCGGAGCGTATTCGCCACAGCGAAGAGCTGGTAAAAAAATTGGTTTGAACAGATAACGCGCGTATAATGCCCGCCCTGTTTGTGTTGTTTCCGAGAATTTCCTGATGGCGCTGTTAATCACCAAAAAATGCATCAACTGCGATATGTGCGAGCCCGAATGCCCTAACGAGGCGATTTCGATGGGTGACAGCATTTATGAGATTAACAGCGACCGCTGCACCGAATGCATCGGCCACTATGAAACGCCGACCTGCCAGAAGGTGTGCCCTATCCCCAATACGATCCTGAAAGATCCGGCACACGTTGAGAGCGAAGAGCAGCTTTGGGATAAGTTTGTCCTGATGCACCACGCGGATAAACTTTAACTTTCGATAATCACCGTCGCACACGCGTAGTGCCGTTCATCGGCGAGCGTGACGTGCATATGGTTCACGCCAAGCTTCTCAGCCAGCTTTAGCGCCTCGCCCCACAAACGCAGGCGCGGCTTGCCCAGTTCATCATTAAACACTTCGAACTGGTTAAACGCCAGGCCGTTACGAATACCCGTACCAAAGGCTTTCGCCGCCGCCTCTTTTACCGCAAAACGTTTAGCCAGAAAACGCACCGGCTGCTGGTGCGCTTCCCAGATAGCCCACTCGTTGTCGCTCAGCACGCGACGCGCCAGGCGATCGCCGCTACGGGCGATCACCGCTTCAATGCGGGCTATTTCAACGATATCCGTGCCTAAGCCCAGAATGGCCATTACTGACGCGCTTCCAGCATCAGGCGCTTCATTTCTGATACCGCCTCTTTCAGACCGCTCATCACCGCGCGGCCAATAATCGCGTGACCGATGTTCAGCTCGTGCATCTCCGGCAGCGCGGCGATGGGCTTCACGTTGTGATAGGTCAGGCCGTGTCCGGCGTTCACCTTCAGGCCCAGGCTTGTAGCATAGGTCGCCGCTTTCGCGATACGCTCAAGCTCTTTCGCCTGTTCGGCATCATTTTTAGCATCGGCGTAGCAGCCGGTGTGAATTTCGATGTAAGGTGCGCCCACGTCGGCAGCGGCTTTGATTTGCTCGAAATCTGCATCAATAAACAGGGAAACCAGAATCCCCGCATCGGCCAGGCGCTTGCAGGCATCGCGCATTTTGTCACGCTGTCCGGCAACGTCCAGACCGCCTTCGGTGGTCACTTCCTGACGCTTTTCCGGCACCAGGCAGCAGAAATGCGGTTTGGTGTCACAGGCAATCGTCAGCATCTCTTCCGTGACCGCCATTTCGAGATTCATGCGGGTGTCCAGCGTCTGACGCAGAATGCGCACGTCGCGATCGGTGATATGGCGACGGTCTTCACGCAGGTGGACGGTAATGCCGTCGGCGCCAGCCTGTTCAGCGATAAACGCCGCCTGAACCGGATCGGGATAAGCCGTACCGCGCGCGTTGCGCAGGGTGGCGATGTGATCGATGTTGACGCCTAACAGTAATTCAGCCATGACAATCCTCGGTAATTTTGTTCATTCCCCCTCTCCCTCCGGGAGAAGGGTGATGTGTAAAACACTAACGTTTGGGCACAAACTGCCTGAATAATTCGCGACTCTTTAAGGGCTTGCCGCCAAGATACGGCTTCAGCGCCATGCGGGTAAAGCGTTTTGCCGCCCGCAGCGTATCGGCATCCGGGAACTCGCGCTCGTACAGCGCCCTGAGCTGGCGTCCGGTGAAAGTATTGTTATCCACCACCACGCTGGCGATAAAGCCTTTTTCCTCGCGGTAGCGGTAGGTCATCGTATCCTCGACCTCATCACCGCTACCGGCACAGTGCAGGAAATCCACGCCGTAGCCAAGATGCCCCAGCAGCGCCAGCTCAAAGCGACGCAGGGCAGGTTCAGGCGTGCCCGTAGCGCCAGCGAGCGCCTGGATACAGTGCAGATAATCGAAGAAAAGTTCAGAGAAGCGAGTCTCATGTTCAAGAACCCGTGAAATGAGTTCGTTGACGTACAGACCGCTGTAAAGCGTGATGCCGGAAAGGGGAAGCGCCAGAGAAACGGCTTCAGCGCTGCGCAGGGTTTTGACTTCCCCTCGCCCACCAAAGCGTACCAGCAGCGGCGTGAAAGGCTGTAGAGCGCCTTTCAGGTTAGAACGTTTGGAACGTGCGCCTTTTGCCACAAGGCGCACGCGACCGGACTCTTCCGTGAAGACGTCCAGCATGAGGCTGGTTTCGCTCCAGGGACGGCTATGCAGGACGAAGGCGCGCTGCCATCCCTCCATCATACTCGTCGTCTTAGGCTACTGGTCTTCGCCGTAACCGAGGCTGCGCAGAGCACGCTCATCATCGGCCCAGCCAGATTTCACTTTCACCCACAGTTCCAGGTGAACCGGTGCTTCAAACATGTCCATCATGTCTTTACGGGCTTCAATACCGATGGTTTTGATCTTGGCGCCTTTGTTACCAATCACCATCTTCTTCTGCCCTTCACGCTCAACGAGGATCAGGCCGTTGATGTCGTAGCCGCCGCGCTCGTTGCTCTGGAAACGTTCGATTTCAACGGTCACAGAATACGGCAGCTCCGCACCCAGGAAACGCATCAGCTTTTCACGGATGATTTCAGAGGCCATAAAACGCTGGGAGCGGTCGGTGATGTAATCTTCCGGGAAGTGATGGATAGCTTCCGGCAGATGCTTACGCACGATACCCGCGATGGTGTCGACGTTCAGACCGGTCTCTGCGGACAGCGGAACGATATCGAGGAAGTTCATCTGGCTACCCAGCCATTGCAGGTGCGGCAGCAGATCGGCTTTTTCCTGCACGTTATCCACTTTGTTCACGGCCAGGATCACCGGCGTTTTACCGTCGCGCAGCTTGTTCAGCACCATTTCGTCGTCCGGCGTCCAGCGGGTGCCTTCCACAACGAAAATGACCAGCTCAACGTCACCGATAGAGCTGCTCGCCGCTTTGTTCATCAGGCGGTTGATCGCGCGCTTCTCTTCCATATGCAGGCCGGGGGTATCGACGTAAATCGCCTGATACGCGCCTTCAGTATGGATCCCCACGATGCGGTGGCGCGTGGTTTGCGCCTTACGTGAGGTAATCGAAATCTTCTGACCCAGCAGATTATTCAGCAGGGTGGATTTGCCCACGTTCGGACGTCCGACGATGGCAATAAATCCGCAATAGGTTTTGTCTTCGCTCATTCCAGCTCCAGTATTTTTAACGCCTGTTCGGCGGCAGCCTGTTCCGCCTTACGACGGCTGGAACCTGTGCCGACCACCGGTTCACTCAGGCCGCTGACCTGGCAATGAATGGTAAATTCTTGATCGTGTGCTTCACCACGCACCTGCACCACCAGATAGGATGGCAGCGGGAGATGGCGACCCTGCAAATATTCCTGCAAACGGGTTTTCGGATCTTTTTGCTTATCGCCCGGACTGATTTCGTCCAGACGTGTCTGATACCAGTTCAGGATCAGCTTTTCGACAGTCTGAATATCGCTGTCCAGGAAAACACCACCAATTAAGGCTTCGACCGTATCAGCGAGAATGGATTCACGGCGAAAACCACCGCTTTTCAGCTCGCCCGGCCCAAGACGCAGACATTCGCCCAGTTCAAATTCGCGAGCGATTTCCGCCAGGGTATTCCCACGAACCAGCGTGGCGCGCATGCGGCTCATATCGCCTTCGTCCACGCGCGGAAAACGATGATAGAGGGCATTTGCAATCACGAAACTTAAAATCGAGTCGCCTAAGAATTCAAGACGTTCGTTATGTTTGCTGCTGGCACTGCGGTGGGTTAATGCCTGTTGCAACAACTCCTGATGCTGAAAAGTGTAGCCCAGCTTCCGTTGAAGCCGATTAATTACGATGGGGTTCATGCGATACCAATAAATGAATGCGTCAAAAATGCAGCACACGAAACCGACCTGAGAAAACCAACGCGGTTTCGTGTGCCGTGGCACCCTTGCAGGGCCAACCTTAAACTTCGGGGGAATATTCTATACACAACGACAGGGGATGTCGTTAGTTCGAAGAGATTTATCGCTTAAATAATTCACGTAGCCACTTATTAAGGTGGCTACGCGTCTATTTATTGAGAATTAATGGATTCCGCCGATACGATTCAGACGAACGCCGGTCGGCCATTCGCCTTCCTGCTTCTCAAAACTCATCCAGATTGCGGTTGCTTTACCGACCAGATTGGCTTCCGGCACAAAGCCCCAGTAACGGCTGTCCGCGGAGTTATCGCGGTTATCACCCATCATGAAGTAATGTCCCGGTGGAACAATCCAGCTCGCCAGCTGCTGACCCGGCTGTTTGTAATACATACCTACCTGATCCTGCGCGATTGGCACGGTCAGAATACGGTGCGTCACATCGCCCAGCGTTTCTTTACGCTCGGTCAGACGAATGCCGTTATCTTTGCTTTGGTCTTTCGGCACCTGGAAGAAACCGCTGGTCGCCTCGCCGCCGTTACGACGGGCGAAGGTCTGCACAAAATCACTTGGCTCAACGTTTGAGTAGGTGATTGGCAGCGCATTTTCGCACGCAGTACCGGAGCTACAGCCCGGCTGGACGGTCACTTCTTTCGCAACCGGATCGTAGGTGACTTTATCGCCCGGCAGACCCACCGCACGCTTGATGTAATCAAGACGCGGATCTTCCGGATATTTAAAGACTACGATATCGCCACGTTTTGGATGACCCGTTTCGATCAGCGTTTTCTGGTAAATAGGATCTTTAATGCCGTAGGCAAATTTCTCGACCAGAATAAAATCGCCGATCAGCAGCGTTGGCATCATCGAACCTGACGGGATCTGGAAAGGTTCGTAAATAAACGAACGGACCACCAGAACAATCGCCAGCACCGGGAATACCGATGCGCCCGTTTCCAGCCAGCCCGGTTTAGGGCCAACTTTCTTCAGGGTCTTTGCGTCAAGCGCGTCGCCCGTGGCTGCCTGTGCGGCAGCCTGACGTTCACGGCGTTTTGGCGCAAAAATAAACTTATCCAGACACCACAACAGCCCTGTTACCAGGGTAGCAATGACCAGGATCAGGGCAAACATGTTCGCCATGCCAACTCCTTAAGGTTATTTGCCGTCTTTACCAACGTGAAGAATGGCAAGGAATGCTTCCTGCGGCAGCTCAACGTTACCAACCTGCTTCATACGCTTCTTACCGTCTTTCTGCTTCTGGAGCAGCTTTTTCTTACGGCTGACGTCACCGCCGTAGCATTTCGCCAGAACGTTTTTACGCAGCTGTTTCACGGTAGAACGCGCGATGATGTGGTTGCCGATAGCCGCCTGAATCGCGATGTCGAACTGCTGACGCGGGATCAGCTCTTTCATCTTCTCAACCAGCTCACGACCACGGTACGGTGCGTTGTCGTTGTGGGTGATCAGCGCCAGCGCATCAACACGCTCGCCGTTAATCAACACATCCACGCGAACCATGTTCGATGCCTGGAAGCGTTTGAAGTTGTAGTCCAGCGACGCATAGCCGCGAGAGGTAGACTTCAGACGGTCGAAGAAGTCGAGCACCACTTCAGCCATCGGGATTTCGTAGGTCAGCGCAACCTGGTTACCGTGGTAAACCATATTGGTCTGCACGCCGCGTTTTTCAATACACAGCGTAATCACGTTGCCAAGGAACTCCTGCGGCAGCAGCATGTGACACTCCGCGATTGGCTCGCGCAGCTCATAAATGTTGTTCAGCGGCGGCAGCTTGGACGGGCTATCGACGTAGATCACCTCTTTCGACGTGGTTTCTACTTCATAGACTACCGTTGGCGCGGTGGTGATCAGATCCAGATCGTATTCACGCTCCAGACGCTCCTGAATGATCTCCATGTGCAGCAGGCCGAGGAAGCCGCAGCGGAAGCCAAAGCCCAGCGCCGTGGAGCTTTCTGGCTCGTAGAACAGGGAAGCATCGTTAAGGCTCAGCTTGCCGAGCGCGTCACGGAAGTTTTCGTAATCGTCAGAGCTGACCGGGAACAGACCCGCGTAAACCTGCGGCTTCACTTTTTTGAAGCCCGGCAGCGCTTTGTCCGCCGGATTGCGAGCCAGCGTCAGGGTATCGCCCACCGGCGCGCCGAGGATGTCTTTAATGGCGCAAACCAGCCAGCCTACCTCGCCGCATTTCAGCTCGGTACGGTCAACCTGTTTTGGCGTGAAGATCCCCAGACGGTCTGCGTTATAGACCTGCCCGGTGCTCATCACCTTGATTTTGTCGCCTTTACGCATGGTGCCGTTTTTAATACGCACCAGCGAGACCACGCCGAGGTAGTTATCGAACCAGGAGTCGATGATCAGTGCCTGAAGTGGTGCCTCAGGATCACCTTCCGGTGGCGGAATATCGCGCACCAGACGCTCCAGCACGTCGGGAACGCCGACGCCGGTTTTGGCCGAGCAGCGCACCGCGTCGGTCGCATCGATGCCGACGATATCTTCAATCTCTTCCGCTACGCGCTCGGGATCGGCGGCAGGCAGGTCGATTTTATTCAGCACCGGCACCACTTCGAGATCCATTTCCATTGCCGTGTAGCAGTTCGCCAGAGTCTGGGCTTCTACGCCCTGCCCGGCATCCACCACCAGCAGCGCACCTTCACAGGCGGCCAGGGAACGTGACACTTCATAGGAGAAGTCAACGTGGCCCGGGGTGTCGATAAAGTTCAGTTGATAGGTTTCACCGTCGGACGCCTTATAGTCGAGCGTCACGCTCTGCGCTTTAATGGTGATACCGCGTTCGCGTTCCAGGTCCATGGAGTCCAGTACCTGGGCTGCCATTTCACGATCAGACAGGCCACCGCAAATCTGGATAATACGGTCAGACAGCGTCGACTTACCGTGGTCAATGTGAGCAATGATCGAAAAGTTACGTATGTTCTTCATATAGTTAAATAATTATGCCTTACGAATTCCTGGAGGCCGCTGTTCTTAGCCTGACGTTTTTCAGTGCGAAAACGCAGCATTCTACACTACATCCCCGTAACCTGGAAATGCACTTAGAGCCAGGTATAGCGCGAAGAATCGGCATTTTCATTTTGGAGATGTAAATAATGATAAAGCCCGGTGATATTACCGGGCTTCTGAAGAGAGCGTTTCAACGCGAAGCTGGTCTGGCGCGAGCGCAACGCTTAGAATGACAGGCTGCCACGCTTCACGTGCGGCCAGCTTTTGCGAGAAACCACGCGCCAGCAAAAAGCCCCCTACGCCACCCAGCGCAGCGCCGCACATTGCGGCCGGGTCCGTCCCAAACAGCATCTGGAACAGGCCGCCCATGACAAACAGCCCCACCAGCGGAGAGAGGTAAACCAGCATGGCAGAACTGAGCAGGCTGCCTTCGGTGATCCCCAGCTCAACCTTCTGCCCCGCCACCAGCGGCACATCGCTAGGCACGGCAATAGTGTGTGTGGTCTGCGGCCCCAGCTTATTCAGCACGCGGCTGCCGCACCCTGCACGGGACGCGCAGCTGTTGCATGACGCTTTTACATCACAGCTTACCAGCGCGACGCCGTCCTGCCATGAGACCACCGTGGCCCACTCTTTAATCATTGTGCCGCCCTGAATTTAATACTGTCGGAAATACGCTTCGCCGTTTGTGGCGGCAGTTCGCCGACAATGGTGATTTCGGCGTTATCGCGCACCGTAGTGCTCACCGTGCGGCGTCCGGTACGGAGCATCTGCTCAGCGCTGTTCGCCGTGGCCCGGTTGATGTTCACCGAGAAGCTAAACAGCCCGTCGGAATAGAGGCGAGATTCCACCGGCGTTTCGATGGTCGGCAGCTGGCGGCGACTGCTGGACACTTCGCTAAATCCTTGCGGGATCCAGGAAGGCACCCAGTTGAAGTTCACGGAATCCCCCACCGGCACGGACAGCAGCGGCGGCAGGCTGGCCTTCGCCAGATTCTGCATGCTGTTACCGACCTGGTTGTTCACGGTGAAGGAGATCACGCGGAACTGCTCCAGGGTTTCGCCGTCACGATCGAGCAAGTCAACGCGCATTGGCAGCTTGGTTTCGGCGTCGATCCAGACAATATAGCTGTAGCGCGTGCCGTCACGCGCCACGACGCGGATCACCTCGCACAGGCGATCGGCAATACGCGTGCGTCCTACGGAGATAAAATCGTAGAAAGGCGCAAGACGCTTAAAGTCGGTGTAGATAAGCGATGGGAGTGAATCAACGATATAGTCGCCATTCAGCGTGAAAGGCTCCAGACCAGGCTCGAAATAGCTGATTTCGTTGCCACGCTGGACAACTTCCCGGCGCGGGCCATCCATCTGTAAAAGCTGGGCAAGCGGCTGTTTATCAAGGCGGGCATGGCGATAGCGTAAAGACTCAACGCCCTGCTTATTGATGCTGATAAATGCCAACTCGTAATTGAGTGACTGGCTGGCCAGATTCATTTGCTGCAACAACGCCCCGGATGAAACATCAGCCGAGGCGTTGGCAGAGAAGAACAGGCTACCCGCCACCAGAGACATGGCGAACCAAAGTTGCTTCATTACTGCGATTGCGTTCCTAAAGTTTGGTTTCCTGGCACCTGCACAGCAGCTTGCTGGGTTTGTGCCTGCTCAAACTGAAGCTGTTCAGAGTGCAGACGACGCTGCAACTCGTAATCTTGTAGCATCGCGTTAATGCGACGGCGCTGCTCTTGTACCTGCTGCTGTTGACCGCCGCTGGCGGACGCATCAGCTGGTACGCCCAGGCTAACCGGGCTGGCTTTGCCCATCATCGGCAGTGTATTAAACACTGGCGCTTCAGGCTGCTGATTGACTTCAGACTGAGTATTATAGTGCTGGACGCCAACGATAACTGCAAGCGATACACATGCAGCCACACCCATCTGGGTAAGTTGACTGGCCCACGGACGCACCTTCTGCCAGAACGGCATTTTCTGCCACTGGTGCGGCGCAGGTTGTGCTTCAGGAATCAGCGGAGTGGTCTGATGAACAGGCTCATTCTCAATCGCAGCCATGACGCGCGCTGAGATGTCGAAATGGAGAACGTCACCGGTATCACCACGCAAGGTGTCACGGATGAGGTGATAACTCTCCCAGGTCTCTTGCATTTCGGGAGATTGAGACAGCTCGTTGAGCAGCTCAGTATCCAGCGTTTCACCATCCATTAAAGCGGAAAGTTTTTCTTTCTGCATGCCTAATACCTTTTCCAGTATCCCGCTATCGTCAACGCCTGATAAGCGGTTGAACTTTATTATCAATAGCTTCTCGCGCACGGAAAATACGGGAACGTACCGTGCCGACCGGACAATCCATGATAGCGGCTATCTCTTCATAGCTCAGACCATCAAGCTCCCGCAACGTAATTGCCATGCGTAAATCTTCCGGGAGCGACTCGATCGTGCGAAAAACGATTTGTCTCAGTTCTTCTGACAACATTAAGTTCTCAGGGTTCGAAATTTCTTTCAATGCACCGCCGCTTTCAAAGTTTTCGGCGTCGATGGCGTCCACGTCACTTGACGGAGGACGGCGGCCCTGAGCGACCAGGTAATTCTTTGCTGTATTCACTGCAATGCGATACAGCCAGGTGTAAAAAGCACTATCTCCCCGGAAAGAATCCAGCGCGCGATAGGCCTTAATAAAAGACTCTTGTACGACATCAGGGACGTCCCCTGACGGTACATAGCGGGAAACCAGACTCGCCACCTTATGCTGGTAGCGTACCACCAGTAGATTAAAGGCTTTCTGATCTCCCTTCTGGACCCGTTCAACCAGGACCTGGTCCGTTAACTGCTCGCTCATCCGAGGTAATGTCTCCCCAAACCTAAATTCCACGCGTTATCGAAACGCCACTCTACAACCATGCACTTTTGAGCAAGCACCGACTTAGAGGGTCTGTTTGTCATTAAGTTCCGTAACGCCTTTGTTTTTGTTCATCGCGCCGCAGACTGGTCATTTTCTATCATTATAAGTCTGTTCACGATACATACGCATGTTCTGATAAGAATCTGCTTTTTAACCGTCAGAAGAGTAACGCAACACAGGCTTTATTTCACCACAAAATCTGAAGCTAACGATCTGCTTCGCAAAATATTTTCATAGATTTACCGGTTTTAAACATCACAAACCGAGTTTAGCCGTTACAACACCGTATAAAAAAACAGGTGCGATATCTCACATTCAGGTGCTATTCTGGCCAAACAATGTTTAGTAAATTAAACAAACATCATGAACACACCAGCAGATTTGAATTGCGATGTCCTGATCGTCGGTAGCGGTGCAGCCGGGTTATCACTGGCGCTTCGCCTGGCCGAAAATCAGAAAGTTACCGTACTCAGCAAAGGCCCTATGAGCGAAGGCTCTACCTTTTATGCGCAGGGCGGAATTGCCGCCGTGTTTGATGAAACGGACAGCATCGCCTCACATGTGGAAGATACCCTGATTGCCGGGGCGGGCATTGTGGATGCACATGCCGCCGAGTTTGTCGCCAGTAACGCCCGACACTGCGTACAGTGGCTTATCGATCAGGGCGTGCTGTTTGATACCCATATCCAGCCTAACGGCGAAGAGAGTTACCATCTTACCCGCGAAGGCGGCCACAGCCACCGCCGCATTCTTCATGCCGCAGATGCCACGGGTAAAGCGGTTGAAAACACGCTGGTCAGCAAAGCGCTGAGCCATCCTAATATTCAGGTGCTGGAGCGCAGTAATGCGGTCGATCTGATTATCTCCGACAAAATTGGCCTGCCCGGCACGCGTCGCGTGGTGGGTGCCTGGGTCTGGAATCGGAATAAAGAACGGGTTGAAACCTGCCGGGCAAAAGCCGTTGTGCTGGCAACCGGCGGGGCCTCTAAAGTGTATCAGTACACCACTAACCCAGATATCGCCTCTGGCGACGGTATCGCAATGGCCTGGCGCGCAGGCTGCCGGGTGGCAAACCTGGAGTTTAACCAGTTCCATCCTACGGCCCTCTTCCACCCGCAGGCGCGCAACTTTTTGCTGACCGAAGCCCTGCGCGGCGAAGGCGCCTATCTGAAACGCCCGGACGGCTCGCGCTTTATGCCGGACTTCGATGAGCGGGGTGAACTTGCGCCGCGCGATATCGTCGCCCGAGCGATCGACCACGAGATGAAGCGGCTGGGTGTTGACTGCATGTATCTGGATATCAGCCATAAACCGGCGGAGTTCGTTCGTCAGCACTTCCCGATGATCTATGAAAAGCTGCTGAGCCTGGGGATCGATCTCACCCGCGATTGGGTGCCGATTGTCCCTGCCGCGCACTATACCTGCGGGGGCGTGATGGTTGACGATAACGGTCGCACCGACGTCGACGGCCTTTATGCTATCGGCGAAGTGAGCTATACCGGGCTGCACGGCGCGAACCGCATGGCATCGAACTCGCTGCTGGAGTGTCTGGTTTACGGCTGGTCAGCGGCGGAAGATATCACCAAACGCATGCCTTACGCTCGCCAGGCCGAACGCCTGCCCGCCTGGGATGAGAGCCGCGTGGAGAACCCGGATGAGCTGGTCGTTATCCAGCACAACTGGCACGAGCTGAGGCTCTTTATGTGGGATTACGTCGGAATTGTGCGCACGACTAAACGCCTGGAAAGGGCGTTGCGCCGTATCACGATGCTCCAACAGGAGATCGACGAGTATTACGCGAACTTCCGCGTATCAAATAACCTGCTGGAGCTGCGCAATCTGGTGCAGGTGGCTGAGCTGATCGTTCGCTGCGCCATGATGCGTAAAGAGAGCCGGGGTTTGCACTACACCCTGGATTATCCGGAACAGCTGGAGCATTCCGGCCCGTCGGTGCTCTCCCCGCTGGCTTACATAAACAGATAAAACGGCTGGGTCAGCGCGGTGTAATCTTCGGAGTAACGCTGGTCTGGCCCGCGGATCACCATTCGGTCGTTAAAGCACTCGCCCTCTTTTGGCGAAAGCGCCAACAGCACGCGATGCGGCATTCGCCCTTCGGTGTCGGCAATGTCGGTGCGTAAACGCAGCGACCAGCCAATCTCACGGGCGATCTCGATAAAGGTGTTGCCCGTGCTTTCTGGCAGCACCACGCAGAAAAATCCCTCTTCAGAGATTAAATTTGCCGCAGCGGCCAGCAGCGCCCGGTGATCGAGTGAGGCCGTATAGCGCGCCTGCGCGCGTTCCGGCGTTCCGCACTCCACGCCGGCTTCGTAATAAGGTGGGTTGCTGACGATAAGATCGTAGCGGGCGGTTTGCTCCTGCGCCCAGACCAGCACGTCGGCGCATTGAACCTTGATCCGGTCTGCCCAGGGGGATTCCGCCGCGTTTTCGCTCGCCTGCATCGCCGCCTGCGCGTCCAGCTCAACGGCGTCGATGGTGACATGTTGCTCGGTTCTTTGCGCCAGCATAAGCGCCTGTAATCCGCTTCCGGTGCCGATATCAAGAATGCGCTTTACGCCTGCGACCGGCGCCCAGGCCCCCAGTAAAATACCATCCGTGCCGACCTTCATTGCACAGCGGTCGTGGGCGACAAAAAATTGTTTAAACGTGAAGCCATCGCGGCGCAGCTGCGCTTTGAGTTGAGACATGACGGAGCAACCTTCTAAATGAAACTGGGGTAGCATAGGGGAAAGCGAAGTGGTCGAAAAGCGATATCCATACAAACAGATGAAGATTACAGCCGTAACGTCTATAATCAGCGCCCCACACAGAGGTAGAACATGACTGTAACGACTTTTTCCGAACTTGAACTCGATGAAAGCCTGCTCAATGCATTAGAGAGCAAAGGCTTTACACGCCCGACCGCCATTCAGGCAGCGGCCATTCCGCCTGCGCTTGAGGGCCGCGATGTGCTCGGTTCTGCGCCAACCGGCACCGGTAAAACAGCAGCCTACTTGCTGCCTGTGTTGCAGCATCTGCTCGACTTTCCACGAAAAAAATCCGGCCCGCCGCGCATCTTGATCCTCACGCCAACGCGTGAACTGGCGATGCAGGTTGCCGATCACGCTCGCGAGCTGGCGGCGAATACCCATCTGGATATCGCCACAATCACTGGCGGCGTTGCGTATATGAACCACGCCGAAGTGTTCAGCGAAAACCAGGATATCGTGGTCGCGACCACCGGTCGTCTGCTGCAATATATTAAAGAAGAGAACTTCGACTGCCGCGCGGTCGAAACGCTGATCCTCGATGAAGCCGACCGTATGCTGGATATGGGCTTCGCGCAGGACATCGAACACATTGCGGGTGAAACGCGCTGGCGTAACCAGACGATGCTGTTCTCTGCCACTCTGGAAGGGGACGCCATCAAAGACTTCGCGGAGCGCCTGCTGGAGGATCCGGCTGAGGTCTCAGCAACGCCGTCTACCCGCGAGCGTAAGAAGATCCATCAGTGGTATTACCGCGCGGATAACTTCGAACACAAAGTTGAGCTGCTCAAACACCTGCTGAAACAGGAAGATGCCACCCGTACCATCGTGTTCGTGCGTAAGCGCGAGCGTGTGCACGAGCTGGCAGAAATCCTGCGTAACGCCGGGATCAACAACTGTTATCTCGAAGGCGAGATGGCGCAGATCAAGCGTACCGAAGGCATCAAACGTCTGACCGACGGGCGCGTTAACGTGCTGGTGGCAACGGATGTTGCGGCTCGCGGTATTGATATTCCGGACGTGAGCCACGTCATTAACTTCGACATGCCGCGCAGCGGAGATACCTATCTGCACCGTATCGGTCGTACCGGCCGTGCGGGTCGTAAAGGGACGGCAATCTCTCTGGTCGAAACGCATGACCATCTGCTGATGCTGAAAATTGGGCGTTATATCGAAGAGCCGCTGAAGTCCCGCGTGATTGCAGAGCTTCGCCCAACGACGCGCGCGCCAAGCGAAAAAATGACCGGTAAGCCGTCGAAGAAAGTACTCGCGAAACGTGCTGAGAAAAAGAAAGAAGAGAAAGAGAAGCCGCGCGTGAAGCAGCGCCATCGTGATACCAAGAACGTCGGTAAGCGCCGTAAGCCAAGCGGAACGCCACCAGCGTCCCAGTCTGAAGAGTAAAAAAAAGCCGGGTTATACCCGGCTTTTTATTTCGCTCCCGTGACTCAAAGCCTTACAGGCTTTCAGTAAAGGTACGAGCAATAACGTCGCGCTGCTGTTCTGGCGTCAGAGAGTTGAAACGTACCGCGTAGCCAGACACGCGAATGGTCAGCTGTGGGTATTTTTCTGGATGCTCAACCGCGTCCATCAGCGTTTCACGACGCAGAACGTTAACGTTCAGGTGCTGACCACCTTCCACGCGAACTTCTGGCTTAACTTCCATTGGAATTTCGCGGTATTCGATTTCGCCCAGTTTGTTCACTGGCACAATCTCGTCTTCTGCAAAACCGGCTTTCGCTACTACACAGCGCGCTTCGCCTTTCTCGCTGTCCAGCAGCCAGAAAGAGTTCAGCAGGTCGTCGTTTGCAGCTTTAGTAATTTGGATACCTGTAATCATGTGATGCCTCCCTTGGGCTACATTAACTGGTGTCGGCCTCACGCGGCCAATTGGTAAAACCATTGTTGCTTGTGTGTATATATAACAGTCAGGCACCCGGCATTCATTGATTTAAATCAACAAAAATACCAACCACATAAAGAGTGTGGTTTGATTTTATTGTTTTAGATCAATTTCAACCCGCCAAAAGCTCAACCTATTTTGTATTATTTCAAATTAAATTTAATGACTTAGCCTCGAATCCCACGGTGAATTTTGCTCGTGGGACGTAAACAGGTAAGCTAGACCCAGATGAGATTCGCAGGAGAGCGAGATGACGACCCCTTTAACCTGGCACGACGTGCTGGCAGACGAGAAACAACAGCCCTACTTCGTAAATACACTCAGCACCGTGGCGATGGAGCGTCAGTCGGGCCAGACGATTTACCCGCCGCAGAAAGATGTGTTTAACGCCTTCCGCTTTACCGAACTGAACGACGTCAAAGTGGTGATCCTCGGGCAAGATCCTTACCACGGCCCCGGTCAGGCACACGGTCTGGCGTTTTCCGTACGTCCGGGCATCGCTATCCCGCCTTCTTTGCTGAACATGTATAAAGAGCTCGAAGGCACCCTCCCCGGCTTCACTCGTCCAAATCATGGCTACCTCGAAAGCTGGGCGCGTCAGGGGGTTCTGCTGTTGAATACCGTGTTGACGGTACGCGCAGGCCAGGCGCATTCACACGCCAGCCTGGGCTGGGAAACCTTTACCGATAAAGTCATCAGCCTGATCAATGAACACCGCGAAGGCGTCGTGTTCTTGCTGTGGGGATCGCATGCCCAGAAGAAAGGAGCGATTATCGACCGGGAAAAACATCACGTGCTGAAAGCCCCGCACCCGTCCCCGCTGTCTGCGCATCGCGGTTTCTTTGGCAGTAATCATTTTGTTCTGGCGAATGAATGGCTGGAAAAACGCGGCGAAAAGCCGATTGACTGGATGCCTGTGTTATCGGCAGAGAGTGAGTAAGATTTAATAAAGGCCGGGTAAAGCGAAACCGCTTACCCGGCACACGTCAGGCTTATGCCTTGTTCTGACGCCACCATTCGGCCAGCAGTACGCCGGTCGCAACGGAAACGTTCAGACTTTCAACATTGCCCGTACCGTCAATGGATACGCTCAGATCGGCGCTCGACAGCGCTGCTTCAGACAGACCGTCACGCTCCTGACCCAGCACCAGCACCATCTTACGCGGCAGCGTCGCTTTAAACAGCGGCGTCCCGGCGTGGCTGGAGGTGGTTACAATGGCGTAGCCCGCTTTACGGAACTGCTCGATAGCATCCAGAACGCTATCGCCCGTGATAGGCTGCACGTGCTCAGCACCGCCTTCCGCAGTACGGATTGCCGCACCGGATTCCAGCAGCGCTGCATCCTGCAACAGCACACCTTTCACGCCGAAGTGCGCACAGCTGCGCATCATCGCGCCCAGGTTATGCGGATTGCCCACGTCTTCCAGCGCCAGAACGCAGTCGTCCTCGTCAGCCTGGCTCACCCACTGCTGAACGGTCGTGCCGTTACGTTTTTTGATCAGGAAGCACACGCCGCCGTGGTGCTCCGTGCCGGACGCTTTGGTCAGCTCGGCATCATCTACCACGTGGTAGGCTTTGCGGTTTGCCGCCATCCAGCGCAGCGCTTCTTTAAAGCGCGGGGTTACGCTCTGGATAAACCAGGCGCGAACGATACACTCAGGACGGCTCAGGAACAGCGCCTGACAGGCGTTTTCACCGTAGACGCGGGTCTCTTCCGCGCGCTGACGGCGCAGCACTTCAGGATCGATAAAGCTTTTACCGCTGATCCCGCCGTGATCGGCTTTTTCAGGCGCTTCTTCGCCCGGTGCGCGGGACACCGTGCGCCATGGGGATGAATTGTCGCGTGAGAAATCATCACGCGGACGATCGTCGCGTGGACGGTCACTGCGTGGGCGGTCGGAACGCGGACGGTCATCGCGTTTGCGATCGTCACGTTTGCGGTCATCGCCGCGGTTATTTCTGTCATCGCGGGCGGGGCGACGGCCACCGTCTGCACGAGAAGACGCCGGACGCCCGCCACCTTTTCCGGTACGCGGATTTTGGGTGCGTTTATCAGAGTCATCATCACTGCGGACATACATCACTTTGACCTTGCCGCTTTTGTTTTTTAATTCGTCGTTCATGCTTTTCTCCACCAGCGCTGCGCGAAGCGCGCAGATTACCCGATGTGCAAGCTCATAGCCATTAATTCGTACAAAAGCCTGTGACTATTGTTCTCATTGAATAAAACGCATTGTCGTTTCAAACAGCCTCAATGATAATATGTAACATCTTGGAAACAAAATCGGCATTCCGCCGCTCTGTCACACTGTTCTATCAGAGGTTAGTTATGAATACCGTATGTGCCAACTGTCAGGCTCTAAACCGCATTCCAGAGGACCGGATTGATGATGGTGCGAAATGCGGGCGTTGCGGTCATGAACTCTTTGACGGCGACGTTATCAACGCGACGGACGCGACGCTGGACAAACTTCTCAAGGACGATCTGCCGGTGGTTGTCGATTTCTGGGCACCCTGGTGTGGCCCGTGCAAAAGCTTTGCGCCCGTCTTTGAAGATGTTGCCGAAGAGCGCAGCGGCAAGATGCGTTTCGTGAAAGTGAACACCGAAGCGGAACGCGAGCTGAGCGCCCGTTTCCGTATCCGCAGCATTCCGACCATTATGATTTTCAAAAATGGCGAAGTGATCGACATGCTTAACGGCGCGGTCCCGAAAGCCCCGTTCGAAAGCTGGCTCAACGAATCCCTGTAACAATCGCGGGGCACGTCTTGTGCCCCGTTCCCGCCTCTGCGAAAATGGCGTTTTTCCTGCATTTCGCCCATGACTGATAACGCCGTTCTTCAATTACGCGCCGAACGCCTTGCGCGTGCGACCCGTCCTTTTCTTGCTCGCGGCAACCGTGTTCGCCGCTGTCAGCGCTGCCTTCTGCCGCTAAAAGTTTGCCTGTGCGAAACGCTGGCAACCGCCGACGCGCGCAGCCGTTTTTGCCTGGTGATGTTCGATACCGAACCGATGAAGCCCAGCAATACCGGTCGGCTGATTGCCGATATTCTGCCGGAAACGGTGGCGTTTCAGTGGTCACGTACCGAGCCGCCCCAGGCGTTGCTCGACCTGGTCGCCGGCGATGAGTATCAGCCTATGGTCGTTTTCCCGGCCTCGTATGCAGGTGAGCATCGGCAGGTGCTCTCTGCGCCGCCTTCGGGCAAACCGCCGCTGTTTATTATGCTGGACGGCACCTGGACCGAAGCACGGAAAATGTTTCGTAAAAGCCCTTACCTGGATGCGCTGCCGGTCATTTCGGTCGACCTGTCTCGCGTATCGGCCTATCGACTGCGCGAGGCCCACGCAGAGGGTCAATACTGCACGGCGGAAGTGGCTATCGCCCTGCTGGATTTAGCGGGAGATACCTCTGCGGCCGGTGCCCTCGGCAGACATTTTTCCTGTTTTCGCGAGCGCTATCTGGCAGGAAAAACGATTCATAAGGGCAGCATCACAGCAGACGAAGCAGAAAGCGTTTAAAATCATCAGGTCACTCGCCTTTACAGGAGATCTGCATGAGCCAGCGAGGGTTAGAAGCGCTACTGCGCCCTAAATCCATTGCCGTAATCGGTGCGTCAATGAAGCCTGACCGCGCAGGTTATCTGATGATGCGTAATCTGCTGGCCGGGGGATTCAACGGCCCCGTCTTACCCGTCACGCCCTCCTGGAAAGCGGTGCAGGGCGTGCTTGCCTGGCCTGACGTGCAGAGTCTTCCTTTTGTGCCGGATCTGGCCGTGCTCTGCACCCACGCGAAGCGCAATCTGGATCTCCTCGAATCGCTTGGGCAGAAAGGATGTAAAACCTGCATTATTCTCTCTTCTCCGCCAGAGCAGCAGGCTGAGCTTCTCGCCTGCGCCGGTCGCTATCAGATGCGGATTCTGGGGCCGAACAGCCTCGGTTTACTCGCCCCCTGGCAGGGGTTGAACGCCAGCTTTTCGCCCGTGCCTATCCGCAAGGGCAAGCTGGCGTTTATTTCCCAGTCTGCTGCGGTGTCCAACACCATTCTCGACTGGGCACAGCAGCGCGAGATGGGCTTTTCCTACTTTATTGCGCTGGGCGACAGCCTGGATATTGATGTCGACGAGCTGCTGGACTTCCTGGCACGAGACAGTAAAACCAGCGCGATCCTGCTCTATCTTGAACACTTAAGCGATGCGCGGCGTTTTGTCTCTGCCGCGCGTAGCGCATCGCGTAATAAGCCCATTCTGGTCATCAAAAGTGGCCGCAGCCCGGCCGCACAGCGGCTTTTGCATTCGCATTCAGGAATGGATCCCGCGTGGGATGCCGCCATTCAGCGTGCGGGGCTGCTCCGCGTGCAGGATACCCATGAGCTTTTCTCGGCCGTTGAAACGCTGAGCCATATGCGCCCGCTGCGCGGCGAAAAGCTGATGATTGTCAGTAATGGCGCGGCCCCTGCGGCGCTTGCGCTGGATGAACTGTGGCTGCGAAACGGTAAGCTGGCATCGTTAAGTGAAGAGACTCTTCAGCGCCTGCGCGATGCGCTGCCTGCCAGCGTTACCCCCGGCAACCCGCTGGATCTGCGCGATGATGCCAGCAGCGAACGCTATATCAACGCCGTCAGGATTTTGCTCGACAGCCAGGACTTTGACGCGCTGATGATCATCCATTCCCCGAGCGCCGTTGCGCCCGGCAGCGAGAGCGCGCGTGCGTTGATTGAGGCCGTGCGAAATCATCCGCGCGGGAAATATGTCACCCTGCTCACCAACTGGTGCGGTGAGTTCTCTTCGCAAGAGGCCCGGCGGCTTTTCAGTGAGGCGGGGCTTCCTACCTACCGCACGCCGGAAGGCACCATTACCGCGTTTATGCATATGGTGGAATACCGCCGTAACCAGAAACAGCTGCGCGAAACCCCGGCGTTATCGGGCAGTCAGACGGCAAACGCCGTGGATGTCCGCAGCCTGCTGCAACGCGCCATTCAGGAGGGAGCAACGTCGCTGGATACGCATGAGGTACAGCCGATTCTGGGCAGCTACGGCATGCAAACCCTGCCCACCTGGATTGCCAGCGACAGCGCTGAGGCCGTGCATATTGCCGAGCAAATCGGCTATCCGGTTGCGTTAAAACTGCGCTCGCCGGATATCCCGCACAAATCTGACATTCAGGGCGTTATGCTCTATTTGCGCACCGCAGCGGAGGTTCAGCTGGCGGCAGACGCCATTATCGATCGCGTAAAAATGGCCTGGCCACAGGCGCGGATCCACGGCCTGCTGGTCCAGAGCATGGCTAACCGCGCGGGCGCGCAGGAGCTGCGGGTCGTGGTTGAGCACGATCCGGTCTTTGGCCCGCTGATTATGCTCGGCGAAGGGGGCGTTGAATGGCGCCCTGAAGAACAGGCCGTCGTCGCTCTCCCGCCGCTAAACATGAACCTGGCGCGCTACCTGATTATTCAGGCAATCAAAAGCAAAAAAATTCGCGGACGGAGTGCGCTTCGCCCTCTCGATATCGCCGGCCTCAGCCAGTTTTTAGTGCAGGTTTCAAACCTGATTGTTGATTGCGCGGAAATTCAGCGGCTGGATATTCACCCGCTGCTCGCCTCCGGCAATGAGTTCACGGCTCTGGACGTGACGCTGGATATTGCGCCGTTTGAAGGTGACAACGAAAGCCGACTGGCGATCCGCCCCTATCCGCTTCAGCTTGAAGAGTGGGTTGAAATGAAAAACGGTGAACGGGTGCTGTTCCGCCCTATCCTGCCAGAGGACGAGCCGCTGCTGCGGGCCTTTATCTCCCAGGTCACCAAAGAAGATCTTTACTATCGCTACTTCAGTGAGATCAACGAATTTACCCATGAAGATTTAGCCAACATGACCCAGATCGACTACGATCGTGAAATGGCGTTTGTTGCTGTTCGTCGTGTTGATGCAGAGGAAGAGATCCTCGGCGTAACAAGGGCTATCTCGGATCCTGATAACGTCGATGCCGAATTTGCCGTGCTGGTACGCTCGGATCTTAAAGGTCTGGGCCTGGGCAGGCGGCTGCTGGAAAAACTCATCGGTTATACGCGCGATCACGGACTGTTGCGTTTAAATGGCATTACTATGCCTAACAATCGCGGGATGGTAACGCTGGCGCGCAAACTGGGATTTGACGTTGATATCCAGCTGGATGAAGGCATTGTCGCCCTTGCGCTGAGCCTGAATCCGACGGATAAACAAGAGTAACCTACTGGAAATGTTAACCACTTTGGACGGCACTGGTGGTATCATTGTCCGCTTATGTTGTTTGCCTGGTACAGACAACCCTTCAATGAAACAGAGAAGAAACGCACTGTGATGTTGTCAAAATTTAAGCGTAATAAACATCAACAACACCTTGCTCAACTACCGAAGATTTCTCAGTCAGTTGATGATGTAGAGTTCTTTTATGCTCCCGCTCATTTTCGGGAGACTCTTCTGGAAAAGATTGCCAGCGCGACACGACGCATTTGCATTGTCGCGCTTTATCTTGAACAGGATGAAGGTGGCCGCGCAATCCTGAACGCGCTTTATGAGGCGAAACGTCTTCGCCCTGAACTCGATGTACGCGTGTTAGTGGACTGGCATCGTGCGCAGCGTGGACGTATCGGCGCGGCAGCTTCCAATACTAATGCTGACTGGTATTGCCGCACTGCCCAGGAAAACCCCGGTGTCGATATCCCGGTTTACGGCGTGCCCGTCAATACCCGTGAAGCGCTCGGCGTTCTTCATTTTAAAGGCTTCATCATTGATGATAGCGTGCTGTACAGCGGCGCAAGCCTGAACGATGTTTACCTGCATCAGCTTGATAAGTATCGCTACGATCGCTATCACCTGATCCGCAATGCGCAGATGGCCGACATCATGTTCAACTGGGTGGATAAAAACCTGGTGCATGGCCGCGGCGTCAACCGTCTTGACGATCCGCACCGCCCGAAAAGCCCCGAGATCAAAAACGACATTCGTCTTTACCGTCAGGAACTGCGCGACGCGGTTTATCATTTCCAGGGCGATGCGGGCAACGATGGACTCTCCGTCACGCCGCTGGTCGGGCTGGGCAAATCGAGCCTGCTGAATAAAACCATCTTCCACCTGATGCCGTGTGCCGAGCAAAAGCTCACGATCTGCACGCCTTACTTCAACCTTCCTGCGGTACTGGTTCGTAACATCATCCAGCTGCTGCGCGACGGTAAGAAAGTCGAGATCATCGTGGGGGATAAAACGGCTAACGACTTTTACATTCCGGAAGATCAGCCGTTCAAGATCATCGGTGCATTACCCTATCTTTATGAGATCAACCTGCGTCGTTTCCTGAGCCGCCTACAGTATTATGTGAATACCGACCAGCTGGTTGTGCGACTCTGGAAAGATGAAGATAACAGCTACCATCTTAAAGGGATGTGGGTCGACGACGAGTGGATGCTGTTAACCGGTAATAACCTGAACCCGCGCGCCTGGCGCCTGGATCTGGAAAATGCCATCCTGATCCACGATCCGCAGCATGAGCTGGCCGCAAAGCGTGAACGTGAACTGGAGTTGATCCGCACGCATACCACCGTGGTGCGCCATTATCGCGATCTTCAGAGCATTGCCGATTATCCGGTGAAGGTCCGCAAGCTTATCCGCCGTTTGCGTCGTATCCGCATCGACCGTCTCATCAGCCGTATTCTGTAAAAGCAGGCCCTGTCATCGACGGGGCCTTTTTCATGGAGTGAATCATGCGCATCCCGCTTCTTCTCACAATCTTGTGCCTGACCGGGTGTAGCCATATGGCTAACGACAGCTGGTCTGGTCAGGATAAGGCTCAGCACTTTATCGCCTCAGCGATGCTGTCGGCTGCCGGAAATGAGTATGCCCAGCATCAGGGCTACAGCAGAGATCGCAGCGCGGCCATCGGCTTTATGTTCTCCGTCAGTCTGGGTGCGTCGAAAGAGCTGTGGGACAGCCGCCCGGCGGGGAGCGGCTGGAGCTGGAAGGACTTTGCCTGGGACGTAGCCGGCGCAACGACCGGCTATGCCGTATGGCAAATGGCCCATAACTAGAGGCGGATCCCCTTCCCTTTACGGTGCAGCATCAGCGAAACGACAAAGGCCACAGCTCCCATCACGGTGACATACCAGAAGAAGGTTGTTTCACTGCCCACCGACTTAAGCGAGAGCGCAACGTACTCCGCCGATCCGCCAAACAGCGCATTCGCCACTGCATAAGACAGCCCTACCCCGAGAGCACGAACCTGTGCCGGGAACATTTCGGCTTTCAGGATCCCGCTGATAGAGGTGTAGAAGCTGACAATCACCATTGCCACCATAATTAATGCGAAAGCGGCGTAGGGAGAGGTCGTATGCTGTAGCGCCGTCAATAAAGGCACGGTGCCTATCGTGAGTAAACCGCCGAAAATTAACATTGATGTCCGGCGACCAATTTTGTCCGACAGCGCGCCGATAATTGGCTGGATAAGCATAAAGATCAGCAACGCCACCGTCATCACTACGCTGGCAATATTGGCATGCATCCCGGTGGTGTTGACCAGGTACTTTTGCATATAGGTGGTGAAGGTATAGAAGCTCAGCGATCCTGCGGCGGTAAAGCCTAATACCATCAAAAACGCCTTACGATTTCGCCATAGCCCTTTCATTGAGCCCGCTTCTTTAAGCGCCCTGACCTCCTGCTGCGACGTTTCATCAAGCTGGCGACGCAGCCAGAGCGCCACAACGGCCAGCGCGGCCCCCAATGCAAATGGGATGCGCCAGCCCCAGGCACGTAAATCTTCATCGCTCAGGACCTGCTGAAGTATCACCACAACCAACAGCGCAAGCAGTTGTCCGCCGATGAGCGTCACATACTGAAACGATGCGTAGAATCCCTTACGGCCTTCAACTGCGACTTCACTCATATAGGTAGCGCTGGTGCCGTACTCACCTCCGACAGACAGGCCCTGGAACAGACGAGCCAGCAACAGCAGCGCCGGAGCCCATGTTCCAATTACGTCGTATCCGGGCAGGCAGGCAATCACCAGCGAGCCGACGCACATCATGCAAACGGATATGAGCATGGATGTTTTACGCCCTCTTCTGTCGGCGATCCTGCCGAACAGCCATCCTCCAATAGGACGCATTAAGAATCCGGCGGCGAAGACACCTGCGGTTTGCAGAAGCTGGGTGGTGGTATTACCTGATGGGAAAAAGATATGTGCAAAGTAGAGCGAGCAAAATGAATAAACGTAAAAATCAAACCACTCGACAAGATTACCCGATGAGGCCCCAACGATTGCCCATACCCGACGGCGGGTGTCGTGAGCCTTTAAGTTTGTCTTTTCCGTATCTGGACTTGCTACGGTTTCTGTCATTTTAAATCCCCTGTCTCACAAAGCGGGCCATTGCCCACCAACAGTAAAACTGGATTTAAAACGAATCGTTAGGTAAATAAAATGTTTCAAATGTGTTTCATTTGATTCTGTGAACTGGATCAGATATTGAATTATTAGCTGACATACTAATTAGCCCCACCTGCTCTGGTGCGCTTTTTTTCTACGTAGATAATCTTCATCCGCGCGAATCTTGTCCCACCATTCTTTAAACACCGCAGCGGCTTCTGCTTTTACTGGATCATGATCAAGCGGTTTTACTTTACGCTCCTCATCATACTTTTTACCCCCTTTATGATTTGCATATCGGCGGGCGCGCGTATAACCCATCTGTATGAATTTTCGCGCCATATCCATGCCCACAAAGTCATTTTTCTGTCGGTATTCCTCAAACAGATCATATATTTCTTGTGCAGAACGCGCTGCGACTTCAGCATTTTTATAACGCCAGTGAGGGAGAATTTCACTTTTATACGGTTCTACCATCAAAACGCCCTGCTCGCCGCGGCCTACCTGATAAAGATCGGGACGATCGCGAAAGTTAATGCTGGTAAAGTCTTGCTGATAATCAAAGGGACGTGTCAAAGCGGCACCATTGTTAAAAAAGAATTTTAACAATTGTAGGTTGGGTAAGGTTAAGCCGCCACCCGGCTGTGTATGTTGCGCCGCCCAAAGCAAAAAACCCCGCACCTTTCGGTACGGGGTTTTTCTTGATTGATGCCTGGCAGTTCCCTACTCTCACATGGGGAGACCCCACACTACCATCGG